>CAZYNG010000120.1:0-3472 GCA_964648615.1 uncultured Dehalococcoidales bacterium
TTCCTGGCAACGGCATATTTTCCCAAAGAGTCCCCCCTCCAGTATCGTCTGCGCTGGAGCGTTTCACTTCCGTGTTCGGGATGGGAACGGGTGGTTCCACCCCGCTCTAGTCACCAGAAAACTCTCCGAAATCAGTATAATACATTTTTGAGTGGTTGTAAAAGAGATAGTTCCTGAGCAGAAGGAGTTTGTATTTGAACTTGATGCCCTAGATTTGTAGGTCTTTGTTGAGGGTGATTTTTTGGAGATTATTGAAGGAGTTCATCGAATTGAAGTGCCCCTGCAATTTATGGTGATGTCTGTATACTTATATCTACTGGAAGGTGATGAGGGCTTAACCTTAGTAGATTGTGGCCCAAATTTGGATGTAACTTATGATTCTTTAAGTAGATATTTAGCCAGTATAAATCGCAAATTTAGCGATATACATTTAGTAGTTGTTACGCACTATCACGCAGACCATTACGGATACATTGGCGAGTTGAAGAAACTGACTAATGCCGAGGCAGCAATGCACAGGATAGGAGCTGGTCTGGCCGAGGGGTATAGGTCAAATTCTGAAGAGCACATGGATGAGGTTGTTCAACTGGCTACCCAATATGGCATGCCCGGGGAATACACTGAGATAATCAAACCGCTTCTTGGTATATTGCGGCGAATAGTCTCCCCTGCCAGGATAGATAGGAACTTAGAGGACGAGGATGAAATCTCTATTGGCTCTTCAAGATATCTTGTGATTTGGACTCCCGGACACTCTCCCGACCATATCTGTCTTTACAATCCAGAAAAGAAGATTCTGCTCTCAGGAGACCACTTATTGCAGGAGATCACCCCTCACATTGGCATTGATGCCTTGAAGGGAATAAATCCCCTGAAGGATTACCTTAAATCTCTCCGGAGAATAAAAAAATATGATATCGCCGTCGCTTTCCCCGGTCACGGTCCGCTAATTAAAGACCCTCAAGGGCGGATAGATGAGATATTACATCATCATGACGAGCGGATGAGGCTAATGAGCGAAGCTGTTGCTGGGAGTCCAAAGACTGCCTATGAGGTATCGCTTAATATTTGGGGAGAGGAACTACCCATATTCGAGAAGCCACTCGCCCTTGCGGAAACAGTGCAACATCTTGAGCTGTTGGTAGAGGAAGGGAGGCTCCAAAAGATTCTGCGTAATTCAATCGTTTACTTTAAAAAATAGGGTTGGCGTTAAAATCCTTTATAAGGAGAATCTTAGAAACCCTTTGTTATGCTTTTTCTTGAGAGGAATAGTGTAAAATTTCCTACGGCGCGGGAATAATGTAGTGTGGGCTAATATCTAAATATAAGGTTAGTCCAAAAGCGAAAAGGAGGTGTTTTATGTATTTCGATATTGATTCAGGAATCAGAGAAAACGAAGAGTTGACCATGTTAAGAGAGCAGACCCATAAATTTGCCGCGGAGGTAATAAGACCTGCCGCGAAGGAACTCGACCAGATGGAGCCGAGAAAGGTGGCCGAAAAAGATTCACCCTATTTTGATGTAATGAAGCAGATGAAAAAGATGGGCTATCACAGGATGCAAATACTTAAGGAATACGGGGGCCTGGAATTGACTCCGGATGAAATACACATAGTAATGGAAGAGCTTGGTTGGGGGAGTGTTGGGTTAACAACGGCGATAGGTGTGGACTCAATACCACCGGCAGTGGCCTCGTTAGTGGGTTCGCCTCAGTTGATGGAGGAGGTCGTGCGTCCCTGGATGGAGGATACAGAGGGTAAATATCACGGCTGTTGGCCTGTAATAGAGGAAGCACATGGCTCAGATTATATAATCGGGATGAGCTATCCTCATCCCGAGGAATTTGGCAGCAAAGGCTTTGTTACCGCTGATCCGGATGGAGATGGCTGGGTTATCAATGGTGCAAAGTCCTACTGGACATCTTCTGCCCCATGTGCCAACTATGCCTTCCTTATTTTGAATCTCCCTCCTCACAGCAGTGTTGCTGATGTTGGCGGATGCATAGTTCCACTGACTTTACCGGGTGTCACACAGGGCCCACCAATAGATAAACACGGCTTGAGAGATGACCCACAAGGGGAGCTTGCCTTTGATAATGTCAGAATTCCTGCGCATTACATGCTCCTTGCTGAACCTGCTTTCGGGCGCTTCGCTTCTAAAGGGGTTATCAGCTCGACGAGCTGTGGCATGTCCTGCATGTTCACCGGACTGGCGCGAGCTGCATTCGAAGAAGCTCTGAAGTATACCAGGGATAGAGTGCAGGGAGGGAAGCCTCTAATCGAGCACGATGTGACGAAGCTAAGACTTTCTGACATGTTTTTAAAGGTTGAAACTGCGAGGTATTACACAAGGGTGGTGTTGAGACATGTTACGGAACGCAATAGAGCTTTAACTTTTGATCAATCAACAGCGCATGCTCTTACGGCACAGGTCTACGCTACCAGTGTAGCGTATCAGGTGGCACATGAATCGAGGCAACTTCATGGTGCAAACGGACTCACCAAAGACTATCTCATTGAAAAGCTTTATAGAGATGCGACGGCTGGACTGATGGAGGATGGCTCCAACGAAGCGCTGGCCCTCGAAGCGGCATATGCCCTTCTTGAAGAGGGAAGATATACTATGGAATAGGAGGGGGTGGAGTATCGAAAATACCGCCAAACGAAGGAAACAGAAAAAATTATACAAGGAGGTAGAAAATGGCATTAGTATTTGGCTCAATGGAATGGTATGAGAAAGTGAAAGAACTGGCGAACAAAGATGAGGATTTCAAAAAAGGAACAGCAGACTGGGAAGGAGCTATGCGCACCGTGGTCATTTATGATGAGGAGCTTTTGGAAGATTATTCCAAGGAAGAATATGTCAGGTCATTTATGGGCACGCTAGGTCTGGTAAGTAAGGAAGAGCGTGTGAAAGCCTATGAGGGAACCCCTGTGGGAGAGCTGATGAAGAAGCTGGGTTACTCTCTGGATGTGGATGTTGCCGATATAGATCCTGCTGAGTCAGCAAAGAGGTTTTCACAATTAACCGTAGATGATATAGCAGGAGTAGAAGCGTATAGTGTTTTTGAGCCTCACCATGGTGTTCTCAAAGAGATGAGGCCAATATTGCCAGACGAGTATAAAGATGCTCGCTTCACCCTCACCGGCCGATATTCTGCCTGGAAGGCAATGGCTGCAGGGAAGGCGAATTCTACCCAGCTGGTAATGTCGGGCAAGATGAAGCTTGAAGGTGACATGTCATATATAATGAGGCACATGGCTGCAATGAATGCGCTGAATAGCATATATCAACAGATTGAGCTTGTCCCCTAGTCTCATCTTCTGGAAAGGAGGTGAGGGCGAGGAGGTGTAGTCACTGTATTAAACAAAATTTAGAAAGGAGGGATGAGGATTAGGAGAAGCATAAAAGTATCCTTGGACAAGGTCAAACGGAAATCTGACACTTTAGGTTAACAAAGAAAAGGAGGTGT
>CAZYNG010000121.1:0-3446 GCA_964648615.1 uncultured Dehalococcoidales bacterium
TTCTCTAGAGAAAGGCTTACCTTCGGCAGTTCCCTGGACTTCCACAAACTCGCTTCTATCAGTCATAATCACATTGAAATCAACTTCAGCGCGATAATCTTCCTCGTAGCAAAGGTCAAGCAGCATATCTCCAGCCACAATTCCGACGCTAATGCCGGCTACCATCTTATTGAGCGGCATAAAGGGCAACATACCTTGCTTTCTCAAATTATGGAAAGCTTGATACAGGGCAACATAGCCACCGGTGACCGCAGCGGTTCTGGTGCCGCCGTCTGCTTGCAATACATCGCAGTCCACAATGAAGGTTCGCTCCCCAAGGACAGCCATATTAGTTATCGCCCTCAAACTACGACCAACAAGACGCTGGATTTCCAGGCTTCTTCCCCTTACCCTATCTCGCGGCGTGCGGGTAAGCGTTGCGCGGGGCAACATAGCATATTCCGCAGTCACCCAGCCCTGCCCACTATCCCTCAGGAAACTAGGAACCCTCTCCTCCATACTTACGGAGCATAACACCCTCGTCTGCCCCAACTCTATTAACGCTGAACCTTCGGCAAAAGATTGATAACCCAAGGTTATCCGCGCCGGGCGGATTTCATCATTTGTCCGCTTGTCTATCCTCGCCATTTCAGTCATCAAGTATAGCACTGCTCACCGACATCACCAAAATCGGGATTGAGCCGTTAAGAATGTCTATTTTGCTTTAGCGAAGGGTGAGATTGATTCCTCGTCCTTCCTTAATTCAATGATACGGTCACGGAGCAAAGCAGCCTTCTCAAATTCCAGATTCTTTGCTGCTGCTTTCATCTGAGATTCTAGCTGTTTGATGAGGCGATGCATCTCTTCCATAGAAATAGGGCTAGCTATATAAGGAGCACGAGTTTCCGCTACCGCTTGAACACGTTGGGTAATATCCTTGATCGCCTTCTTTATCCCTTGCGGTGTTATGTCATGTTCCTTGTTGTAAACTTCCTGGATTCCTCGGCGACGTCCGATTTCCTCTATTGCTTCCCGCATCGACTTAGTAATGGAATCAGCATACATTATCGCATGGGCATCCACATGTCGGGCGGCCCTACCCATGGTCTGGATAAGCGCCCCCCTCGACCTTAAATAACCTTCCTTGTCAGCATCGAGTATGGCTACCAGGCTCACCTCAGGCAAGTCTAATCCCTCACGCAATAAGTTAATACCGACCACAACATCGTAAACGCCTAGTCGAAGGTCACGCAATATCTCCACCCTCTCCAGAGTCTCGATCTCGGAGTGAAGATAATGAGTTTTTATCTCCATCTCCCTGAGATAATCACACAGTTCCTCAGCCATCCTCTTGGTTAAAGTAGTTACCAGGCAGCGTTCGCCTTTATCCACTCTTGTCCTTATCTGATAGATGAGGTCATCGATTTGCCCTTTAACTGGCTTAATCTCCACACTGGGCTCCAACAAGCCTGTAGGACGAACTACCTGCTCTACTACCTGCTGGCTATACTCATATTCATATTGCGCTGGCGTAGCGGAGACGTAGACAACCTGGTTAATATGCTTCTGAAATTCCCCAAAATTCAATGGGCGATTATCCAGTGCTGAAGGAAGACGGAAACCGTAATCAACCAGAGTTCGCTTCCGCGATATGTCTCCATGATACATTCCCCTTATTTGAGGCAAGGTCATGTGAGACTCATCAATAAATAACAAATAATCATCGGGAAAATAATCAAGTAAAGTCCAGGGTGTACTTCCTGGGGCACGCCGCTGAAGATGTCTGGAATAATTTTCCACACCAGTGCAATAGCCAACTTCTCGAAGCATTTCAATATCGTAGTTGGTTCGAGCTTCCAGCCTTTGAGCTTCAAGCAACTTACCCTGACTCTTTAGCTCCTCAAGCCTTCCCTTTAGTTCCTCCCTAATATCTTCAATTGCCGCCATCAACTTATCATGAGGAGTAACAAAATGCTTAGCAGGGTAAATATCTACCTGGTCATGCTGGGATAGAAGTTCGCCAGTGAGTGGGTCAATTTCCATGATGCGGTCGATTTCATCCCCCCAGAATTCAATCCGCAGTGCTATCTCCTCATAAGCCGGCAAAATTTCCAGAGTATCACCTCTAATACGAAATTTACCTCTCGTTAGCTCAAAATCATTCCTCTCATACTGCATATCAACCAAATGGCGGACAAGCCTGTCCCGGTTATAACTCTCATTCCTTTCTACAGTGAGAGCAAAGCTATGATATTCCTCAGGAGCACCTAGACTATAGATACAAGAGACTGAAGCCACTATAACCACATCACGACGCTCAAAGAGAGCTCTGGTAGCAGCATGTCGCAACTTATCAATCTCCTCGTTTATATCAGTCTCCTTTTCAATATAGGTGTCGGTGCTGGGAATATAAGCTTCAGGTTGATAGTAGTCATAGTAACTAACAAAGTATTCCACGGCATTCTCAGGGAAGAATTCCTTGAACTCTGTGGCTAATTGAGCAGCTAAAGTCTTATTGTGGCAAATGACCAGCGCAGGCCTTTGCACCCTCTCAATGGCGTTCGCCATGGTGAAGGTTTTGCCGCTTCCAGTGACTCCAAGCAATGTTTGCTCATGATATCCTTTATTCAGCCCCTCCACCAGCCTATCCACGGCTTGTGGCTGGTCTCCGGTAAGTTGAAAGTCGGAAACCGTTTTGAACGAAGCCATCGAAGTTAATCGCCTTGGTAAAAAGTAACGCCTAATATGCCCGGGCCACCTACAGCCTGACCGGTCGGCGTGAATGACATGTGATAAAATTCCACAGGGTGAAATTGCTCCTTGATTGCTTCTATTAGCTCTTCAGCTTCCTCGGACTGTTCAGAATACGTTACGGCAACATGTAATGGCTGTACACTATCGATGTTGTCCTGCACCACCTTAACGAGATTTTTCACAACTTGTGATTTAGTCCTGAGCAAGGAAACAGGTTCCACCCTACCCGGCGAGAAGTTAACCATTGGTCTTGCCCTGAGTGTCGAACTCGACCATTCGAATAACTTGTTCACCCTTCCTGTTCTCTTCAAATAACCAAACGTATTGAGAACGAAGAACTGCTTCACACGCGATTTCACATCGGTGGCTGCCTTGATTACCTCACGTACGTCTTTGTCACGGGCAGCAGCTCGAGCTGCCGCCAGGGCGATGAAGCCTTGAGCCATAGCAAATACTTCAGAGTCGAACAATTCCACCTTCAACCCGGGTATGGCTTCCTCCGCCATTCTGGCACCTGTTTTAGCCGACGACATCGTTGAGCTCAACTGTGAGCTGCCGACTACATGGACTACTTTATTCGCCTTCTGACCTGCCTGCTTATATGCCTCACAATAAATCGTCGGAGGCCAAGGAGTAGTATCAATTTGCGCTAACTTCTGAAACCTACGAATTACCTCCGGAGGTAAATCCTCATTAGTGTCCCGATAAACCTT
>CAZYNG010000122.1:0-3400 GCA_964648615.1 uncultured Dehalococcoidales bacterium
AGGAGGTGATATGAACGAAATTTTTGAGATTCTGGAGGATAATGCCCGGGCAACCCCGGAGCAGATTGCCGCCATGGTTGACATGCCTGACAGCAAGGTGCGGAGCATTATCAAGAAAGCCGAGGGAGACAAGACTATTTTGAAATATAAGACTATAGTGAACTGGGCTAAATTAGGCAAAGAAGAAGTGTTGGCGTTAATCGAGGTCAAGGTAGCACCACAGCGAAATGTTGGCTTTGATGCTATCGCTGAGCGCATTTGCCGCTTCCCAGAAGTGTATTCCGCCTATTTAGTTTCAGGCACTTATGACCTGGCGATATTAGTAAAGGCTAAAAACATGCAGGAAATAGCCAGTTTTGTCACTGGAAAACTAGCTCCATTGGAAAAGGTGCAGAGCACCACCACCTATTTTCTGCTTAAGCGGTACAAAGAGGATGGTGAAATCGTTGCGCCCACAGAGGGAAATAAACGACTGCCGTTAATCCCGTAATCTGGTAATATGGATCCTGTTCAGACTAAAAGCATGGATAATCTCATTTCACAGAAAGTACATAGTATATCGCCGTCGGGTATCAGGAAGTTTTTTGACTTACTTTCCTCTGTGGAAGGTGTTATCTCCCTTGGTGTAGGCGAGCCGGACTTTGTTACCCCATGGCATATCAGGGAGGCAGCCACCAATTCTCTGGAGAGAGGCTACACCATGTATACCTCAAACTACGGTATGCTCGAGTTGCGTCAAGAGCTGGCAAAATATCTGGAGCATCACTATGGAGTTAGCTACCAACCAGAGCGGGAAATCCTCGTTACTGTTGGTGTTAGCGAGGGGCTTGACCTTGCCGTACGAGCTATTCTGAACCCTGGTGATGAGGTGATTATTCCCGACCCATGGTATGTCTCTTATCCACCCTGTGTTATCCTTGCTGGTGGTACACCAGTCTTTGTGCCTCTAAGTAAACAAAATAATTTTGTCCTCAAGGCTGAAGATGTTGAGCCTCTGATTAATAAACAGACCAAGGCTATCCTCATTGGCTATCCCTCCAATCCCACTGGTGCAGTGATGTCGCGAGAAGAGCTGGCTGAAATCGCCAAGCTAGCTCAAAAATACAACCTGCTAGTGATTTCAGACGAGATTTATGCCAGGTTGGTCTATGGGGTGGAGCACACCTGTTTTGCCAGTCTTCCCGGGGTGAAAGAGCAGACTATTTTGCTCGGTGGATTTTCCAAGGCATTTGCTATGACTGGCTGGCGAATAGGCTATATAGCTGCTAACCCGCAGCTCATCGAAGCCATGCTCAAGATTCATCAATATACCATGCTTTGTGTGCCAACTATGTCGCAAATGGCTGGCATTGAAGCATTGAGGTCTGGTGAGGACGATGTTGCGAAAATGGTCAAGGAATATGATAGACGCCGACGGTTCATAGTCAGGAAGTTAAATGAAATTGGCTTACCTTGCTTTGAGCCGAAAGGAGCTTTTTATGCCTTTCCTTCGATAGAAGCTACCGGGATGAGTTCAGAAGAGTTTGCCGAAAGACTGCTGATGGAGGAGCAGGTGGCTGTAGTGCCTGGCTCTGCCTTCGGACAATGTGGTGAAGGATTTGTCCGCTGCTGCTATGCTACTTCCCTGGCTAGTATCGAGGAAGCTTTGAAGAGAATGGAAAGATTTGTCAAGGTGGCGAAGAGGTGAGAGAAATGGGGAAAGAGTTGTATCCTATGTGTGCTAAATGTCCTAAAAGAATTTGTGAGCCGTATACCCCAATTGACGCGGAGCCACCTCCTCTGGAAGAGGCGCCAGCTTTTTGCCCTATGCGGCTTAAACCCGATGTGATAAACAAAGCCGTAGTTGAATATGAGCGAAATGATGTTAAAGAACTTGCTCGCTTTGCTTCATTGCAGGAGGCTGAGTGCTACGAATGGGTGCCGACAGGAGTCGGGGATAATCTGGGGCTTAGGACTAAATTTCCTCGGGTGGAAGAGACAATGCAATTTGCTCGAAAAATGGGCTATCACAAATTGGGCATTGCTTTTTGCATCGGGTTGGAAAACGAAGCTCGCATTCTGGACAGGATGCTGGAGAACCATGGCTTCCAGGTGGTATCGGTTTGTTGTAAGGTGGGAAGGGTTGATAAGGGGGCGATAGGGCTTGAAAGGGAAGAGACGATAGTAGGGAAAGGAGGTTACATGTATCACGAATCTATGTGTAGTCCTATCCCTCAGGCAGAAATCCTGAATTCGGAGCAGGTAGACCTGGCTATCCTTCTGGGTCTATGTGTGGGGCATGATACTTTGTTTATTAAATATTGTCGGGTTCCAATAACTGTGCTTGCGGTGAAAGATAGGGTATTTGGGCACAATCCATTGGCTGCTATTTATCTATCCTCTTCACCTTATTATAGTCGACTTATGACTCCCTGAAAGAATCAGGAAGATTTATAGAATTGAGTTAAGATTCCATGCTCTAAATGAGCTTCATTTTCTGTTTGACTTCTGTGATGGTTTCCTTGGCGAGAACTTCAGCCCGCGCAGCTCCATCGGCAAGGACTTCAGTAATGTAATTGGGTTTTGCCGCTAAAGCAGCCCTCTTTTCTCGGAAAGGAGCAAGATTTGAAGCGATATTCCCCGCCAGTAGTTTTTTGCAATCAACACAGCCAATTTTAGCGCTGCGGCAATCAGAAGCAATCTGCTCCACTCGGTCAACAGTGAAGAATTTATGAAGACTAAAGATGCCGCATATTTCAGGGTGCCCCGGGTCGGAGCGATAGCGACGCGCCGGGTCAGTGACTGCAGTCATCACCCTTTCCAGGATTTGTTGTGGTGGAGATGCTATTTCAATATGGTTGTTATAGCTTTTGCTCATCTTATTTGTTCCATCCAGGCCTGAGATCAGCGGGAAGGAAGTCAGTTTTGCCTCTGGCTCAGGGAACACCAGACCGAAAAGGGAATTAAATCGCCGTACTATCTCTCGGGCTAATTCAAGATGAGGGAGCTGGTCTTCACCGACAGGGACAACCTCTCCTTTATAAAGGGCAATATCGGCAGTCATAAGCACGGGATAGCCTACCAGTCCATAGTTGACATTACGCGGCTGCATCTTCACTTTTTCTTTGAATGTAGGCACACGTAATAGCCAGCTTAAAGGAGTTAGCATGCCGAACAGGGTGTGGAGTTCCAGCACTTGAGGGACATGGGATTGAACGAAGAGGATGCTCTTCTTGGGGTCGATGCCCGCTGCCAGCCAGTCAAGCACCATTTCATGGATGTCTTCCTGGAGCGCATCGGTATTTTCTAAAGTGGTAAGGGCGTGGATATCCACCACACAGTAAATGCAATCGTATTCCTGTTGAAGTAAAACGCAGTTCTGGATAGTCCCGAGGTAATTGCCGATATGCTGCTTGCCGGT
>CAZYNG010000123.1:0-3371 GCA_964648615.1 uncultured Dehalococcoidales bacterium
CATTATTTGCCATATCACCATCCGATGGTCTAAAATACACTTCGTTCAAATGGGTGCTTTTGAAGATTTCGTCGACATAATCAGAAAGACTGAGGCAATGCAGGAGATTCTGAAGAACCTGGTCGACGAGCCTGCAAAGTTGCTAACCAGCATTTGTGAGGAATATGAAGACACCGATAAGCCGGTGCCTGACCACCATCTCCTTCTGGTAGGACAAACTGGAGAGACAGCGGTGAAAGTGCTTCTCTCGGCAAATATGATTACCAGGGAAACCGGACAATTCTCCCTTTATAGCTACAAGCCCACTGAACTGGGACTCACGTATTACAAAAAAATGCGTGCCGAGCAAACACGCCCTGAAAAGCAACCTGAAGTTGTATAGCCTTATCGATACTCACGCTCACCTGGATGAATTGCAAAATCTCGATTCTACACTTGATAATGCCCGGGAAAGGGGCATCGTCGCCATCATAGCCGTGGGCTCGGATTATCGCTCGAATATAAAAACGCTGGAGATTTCTCAGAAATATCCCTCCTTCGTTTTCCCGGCACTGGGATTGCACCCGTGGCAATTAGGCGAGCTCAATTCTTCCCAGGTCAATGGTGAACTGGAATTCATCGAGCAGAATATCTCCCAAGCAATTGCTATCGGTGAGATAGGACTGGATTACGACAAGAGGGTGGTAAAAAGAGCATCCAAAGAATTCCAAAAAGAAGTGTTAGCACGCTTTTTAGAATTAGCCAGAAAATACGACAAGCCGGTGAGCCTTCATACCAGGTATGCCTGGAGAGATGGGCTACAATTAGTCCAAGATGCTGGCATAGCTAAAGCCGTTTTTCACTGGTTTACTGGCTTTTCCAGTGTCCTCAGGGATATAATTAACGACGGCTATTATGTCTCCGCCACTCCTGCCGCTGAATATCATGAAGAGCATAGGAGGGCGGTTAAGGAAACGCCAATGGATAAGCTGCTTCTGGAAACCGATTGTCCGGTATATTATGGCCGGGGGACAAAATATCGTTCCGCTCCTGGTGACATAACCAGGAGTCTCGGCGCTGTGGCTCAGCTCAAGGGAATTGACGAGGCTGCAGTGGCTGAGCACACTACCAGGAATGCCATAGAGTTGTTTTCCCTGGAAAATGTCATTGCGAGCGAAGCGAAGCAATCTCAATCTCTGTTGAATCCCGGAAGGAGGAGTAATGATAACAATAAACGGTGAAGCTAACTTTGAAAAAGATGTCTTACAATCAAAAGTGCCGGTTCTGGTGGATTTCTGGGCAGAGTGGTGCGCTCCTTGCATCGCTGTTGGCCCTATTTTAGAAGCGCTGGATACAGAGTATCAGGGAAAGATGAACTTTGCCAGACTTAATGTGGATGGAAATAGCTTCATCGCCGCCAAATATGGCATTGCTGCCATCCCCACCATGCTCGTTTTCCACAATGGCCAGCCCGTTCAGCAAATCGTCGGTTTAAGACCAAAAAGAGAGCTTAAAGAGATAATAGACAATATCCTGAAAGGCGCTAAGTAAACAGTCCGCTGAGGAAATCGAAATTATCAGGAAGAAGAGCCAATAACAGCGGAAATCCCTTCATCACTGTTGCTGCCACCGCAGATTGTGCCACAGCAGCTTCCACGCCGGGGACATATTTGCACAGGATGGCAAGCACGGCAGCACACAGCATGCTTCCCATAAAAGCTCCCAGAATAAAGCCGAGCAGCCTATCCAGCCAGCCAAAAGGCAAAGCGTGAACCATCTTAGCCACAAACCAGCCAGCTACACCAGCAACGATTACCGTGACTATAAGAATAATGGCATAGGCAGCTATCCCTGCCCATGCAGCACCCTCCGAGGAAAGCTTTAACGCAAGCGGTTGATAAAAATGCCCCGCCAGCGCTATTCCAACTATCAAGCCTAAAATTCCGAATAATGCCTTGATAAATCCTTGCCAAAACCCTAGCAACCCGAATAGAACGGCGCCAGCTATAATGACTATATCAACCCAGTTCATCACTTAGATTATAACAGCACCCGGGTCAAGTGGGTATACCGCAAGAAACACCCCTTGAGAACATCTCACTGTCTATCCACGACTCATTATTCAGGGGAAGGAAGGTAGTTCAAACTCAGCCAGCACAGGCAGATGGTCTGATATTGTCAGGGTATCATACTGCCTTACACAATGCTTTTCTAAGGTAATGTTATTCGCTAGGAAGATATAATCAATAGTCCTATCGGGCTTTCCTACGCCGGGGTCGTTGGGAAAGTGTGTGAACCATTGTTCACAGTCGGGGCTATTAACTTCTGCCAAGCCGGGCACAGCCTGGTATTTTTCAAATAAGGACTCTATTTCCGTTTCCTGGCTATAATATTTTTTCTGTTCTTCCTGTAATAGACCATAGGCTTTGCCAGGAGGTAGCGAATTGAAATCGCCTCCTATAATCCAGGGATAGCCCTCCTGGGTCAGGTTTTCTAAAATGGATTCTACTTGATTAACTTGTTTTTCCAGGGTGTCGGTGCCCTGTGCAAAAGCTTCCAGGTGTGTGTTCAACACTACGAAATCTGTAGCATTTTCTACAGGCATATGGACTTCTAAAACAGCCCGCTTTAAGTTAAATTGGCGAGTTACCGGTTGGGGCATTAAAGGCAATTGATAGCGAGTAGCTTGTGTTATCCTATATTTAGATATAATAGCTATTTCCAGCCCCACAGCTCCCATAATCCGTGGGTGAGGAACAAAAGAGGCTTTCCACTCGAATGCAGAAGTATAGCAGCTATATTCCTCAGGTAGTAACGATAATAGGCGAGCCAGTTGGTCTTCATAATCTGTGCGTTTCGCTCCATCATCAACCTCTTGCAACAAAATAATGTCGGGCTTTTCATCCTGGATAATGCGGGAAACTTCATTGAAGGTCTTAGTGATATCTTCTGGTGACGGTCTTTCATCAGGCCCGGAACCATCTGGTAAATCATAGAAAAAGACATAATTCTTGCCCGCCATAAATTGCACATTCCAATTTAGCACCTTAAGTTTTTGCCCTGGCTTTAAAATAGGTGTCTGGTCAGAGCAGATTATCGGCTCTGACTGCACCTCAGCGGGATGATAGGTGACCAGCCATCCCCAGGCTGAAAGGGATACAAGGATAATTACTAGACTTAGCAAAGTCCATTTGACAACCTTTTTAGGTTTCACAAATTACCCCGGATACATCTATAATTCCCCAGTGTCTTGATTCCTCATTCATGGAATCGTGTTTCGTTGCCTCTCCTGCAAACAGGCTGTTATCTGCGTGTGCCGCTCATGGTAAATCACATCTGTGCACGAAGAGCAGCTCGGACCAGGTTTTCGGAGGAGAATTGTCCATCTGTAA
>CAZYNG010000124.1:0-3252 GCA_964648615.1 uncultured Dehalococcoidales bacterium
CTGCTCACCAGGCAGCTCCTCTTTTCATAGCTTGAGTAAATTCAGCAAAGGTTCTTCCTTTTTTACCGGTCCTACTACAGCTAAGTTGAGCCCATTGTCAACCAGGATTTCTTGGGCTACCTGTTTCAGCTCATCCTCGGTGATAGCCTCAATTATAGAGATAACCTGATCTATGTCGAGAATCTCCCGTCTCAATGATTCCTGGCCACCCAGCCATAAAGCTACGTTTTGACTGTCCTCAAGCCGAAGGTGCAACCTGCCCTTTGATAGCTCCTTGGCTCTGCGAAGCTCGTCTGCAGCGATTCCTTGCCTTAACTTGGCCATTTCCTCAACTATGGAGGCAATGGCAGTTTCTGCCTTATTTGTGTCCACACCGGCGTAGATAGCAAATGACCCTGAATTAAGGAAATGCTCCACATAGCTATGTATGTCATATGCCAGCCCTTTATTCTCTCGGATCTCAGTGAATAAGCGACTGCTCATTCCCACCCCAAACGCTGTGTTCAGCAGGTCAAGAGCAAAACGTCGTGGATGGAAACGAGAGAACCCATGGACACCTAAACAAAGATGCACTTGTTCGCTGTTCTTGTGCTCGACACGTAACCTCGGTGTGTCTTGCCCACTATTCGTCACATACCCCTCCGATACCTGGCCCGCAGACCAGTCATGAAACAGCGCCTCAATGCGAGCTAATGCTTCATCAGGCTGTATATTGCCGGCAATACTAATCACAGTATCATTGGGCAAATATCGATGACGGATGTATCTTAACATCCGTTCTCTGGTTGTCGAAGCTACAGTTTCCTTACTGCCGATGATTTCGCGCCCCAAAGGCTGGTTAGGCCATAAAAGCTCATCAATAAGCATATTTACTCGCTGTTGAGGAATATCCATGTGCATATTTATTTCTTCGATGATGACTCGGCGTTCTTGTTCTATATCATTGGAATCGAAACGAGAATTGCACAGCAAATCGGATAGCACATCCAAAGCTACAGGAAAATGGGCATCCGCTACTTTGCACCAAAAAACGGTCATTTCTTTATCCGTGCCAGCATTGATTATGCCGCCTACTCCCTCAACATCCTGACTTATCTCTTTAGCTGTGGGCCTCCGCTTTGTGCCTTTGAAATACATATGCTCAGCAAAATGAGAAATGCCTGCTTCGCTCCCATCTTCATAACAGGAGCCGGCACCAATAAGAAAAGCGAGGCATACCGAACGAGTATGAGGCATAACACTGGTAATGACCCTTAGTCCGTTGTCAAGAACAGTTTTGGTATACACTTGACTCAAATTCTACTTCCATCTATCTCCTTCGTCAACAAAAAGAGAACAATTGCCTTCCGTTCTCCCCTGTATTACCATTGCCCTATACAGAGCGGTGTTCTAGCACATGATAGGGGAATTGGGTCTGGTCAGGGATTTCGCCATTATAATGACAGTAGCTGGCGGAGTTACGCTCTTATTTCGGTGGCTACGTCAACCTCCTATACTTGGATACTTAATAGCGGGGGTGATTATCGGACCTTACACCCTTCCAATCCCATTGGTTCAAGATGTCGACACTATCCGGTTACTAGCTGACCTGGGGCTGGTATTACTTCTATTCGGCGTAGGCCTTGAGTTTAGCTGGAATAAAATCAGGGAAGTAGGGCTGGCAGCTCCAATAATTGGTGGCATCGAGATACTTACCATGCTCGCCCTGGGCTATGGATTGGGACAGCTTTTCGGGTGGTCAAGATTAGACTCCATCTTCCTTGGGGCTGCTATGCATATAAGCAGTTCAGCGATAATCATCAAGGTACTTCGCGACATGGGAAGGCTGAACTTGCTTTCCTCGAACCTTATAGTTGGTATCCTGGTGGTCGAGGACTTCGTCGCTATAACACTAATTGCTGTGCTCTCCGGTATAGCTACTACAGGAACTGCCAGTTTTAGCGATATCGGTTCCCTGGCGCTGAGGCTAATCATATTTGTTGCTGCTGCCTTAGGTTTCGGCGCCTTATTGGTTCCCAGGATAATCGAATTCACCCACCGCTTCCACTCCGGAGAAGCTTTGCTAGTTACCAGCATAAGCCTGTGTTTCATTATGGCCTTGCTCAGTAAATATCTGGGCTTATCTGTAGCTGTTGGTGCTTTTTTAATGGGCGCCCTAATTGGAGATACAAAGCATTTCAAAGAGATCGACCAAGTAGTGACTCCCGTCCGTGATATGTTTGCCGCCCTATTTTTCGTATCGATAGGAATGCTTGTCAATATCATTCAATTTAAGAGCTTCATCTTTCTTGCTCTAGTCACTTCTGCCCTTTTCATCTTAGGAAAAATCCTCAGCAATACCCTGGGGACATTTCTTTGTGGCTTCACCGGCAGGACATCCCTGCAAGTAGGAACAGGTATGTCACAGACAGGCGAGTTTTCCCTTGCCATAGCCAAAGTCGGTGTAGATAGCGGTGCGGTGATACCACTGCTTTATCCCGTGGTAGTAGCGGTCACAGCAATTACATCCTTCACCACACCATATATCACACGCTTGGCTGACCCAATAGCGGACCTAGTGGACCGTAGAGCTTCTGAACCGATTAAGAGATACGCGGCAAGCTTCTCAAATTGGCTGTATGGAATCCGCAACGCTTTCGCTAGCCGAAGCAAACCAGCTCAAGAAATCCAGCGCTCAGGAAGAAATGTACTTATCAACCTCTTGCTTATAGTAGCCTTCATTGGTATAGGAACAATTGCCGTTCAATTCGTCGGTAATATCGCCAGTTTTACTCACTTGCGCCCCGATATACTGGGATTGCTAATTAGCTTACTAATCTTGGTTCTGTGCGTTCCTTCCTTAATAGCTTTTTGGCGCAATCTTCGACTGTTAATAGATGAAACGATAAAATATTTACTCTCACGACGCTCATCAGCCAGAGCGTTAAATCAGGAGACACTGCGTACTATCACCAGAAGCAGTATTATGGTTCCACTCTCGATACTTCTGGCCATATGGTCTATCCCGCTGATTATCAGTCTCCTTTCTCTTGGTTCTTTTGCCATTGCTGCTCCCATCATACTCCTTGCTATCTTGATCTACTTTCTCTCAACATCGGTTAGAAACATACACAGTCAACTAGAAACAACCTTCAGGACCACCCTGTTTGGTAACCACATTACTAAAAACGAGAAAGTTAGCAACAAAAAGAGTGAATATGAAAAGAAATAAAATACTCGGTGGTCTGTTTGGGTTATGTATTGGCGATGCGC
>CAZYNG010000125.1:0-3242 GCA_964648615.1 uncultured Dehalococcoidales bacterium
TAGTGCAAAGAGGGACTATAAGGGATAGTGGCCTTATAGTGGATTATGCTTATTTGGATACAATTGACCAGGCAGGCATCATCATTGAGCTTCTGCAGTGGCGGTTAGGTCCGTTGCCTTTGCCCGTAAACAGGATGGTATTCAACTTGCTGTGTTTGGTGGGGGCCAGGACTTTTCTCAAAGGACGTGTAATCAAGTAATGCGGATATGTGAAGCTTTGCTTGATTGGGATAAATTTTTTGACCAGGTAAGAATTGTTAACGGAAAAAGTCAATGAGGGAGGTGAGTTATGAGTAAAATTTCCGGAGGGCATTTAGTTGCCAAGTATTTGAGCGAGGTTGAGGGAGTATCGACAGTTTTTTCTATTCCTGGAGGTCATATTGACAGGATATACGACGGATTTCTGGAATACGGGACAAGGCTCAT
Source organism: uncultured Dehalococcoidales bacterium (assembly GCA_964648615.1). Taxonomy (GTDB): domain Bacteria; phylum Chloroflexota; class Dehalococcoidia; order GIF9; family AB-539-J10; genus CG2-30-46-19. The sequence goes on from CAZYNG010000125.1 coordinate 427, forward strand.
TGTGGTAAGGCATGAGCAGGCTGCAGCAATGATGGCTCATGCCTGGTCCATATTCGCGGGGCAACCAGGCGTGTGTCTGGTAACGGCAGGCCCCGGGTTTACAAATGCGCTGACCGGTGTGGTGAACGCCTATCTTGATAATGTCCCGATAGTTGTGCTTAGTGGCACTGCTCCAGTGAGGGACTGGGAAAAGGGAGCCCTTCAGGATATGAACCAATTGGACATGATTAAGCCCGTGGTGAAGTGGTGTGACACCTGCTATGACGTAAAGCGGATACCGGAGTATCTTTCCAAAGCCTTCAGGCATGCGGTATCAGGCCGCCCTGGTCCGGTGTTTCTGGAATTGCCGCCGGATGTTCTTAATGTAAGCGTTGATGAAGAAGAGGTGGTTTATCCCAGAAAGGGCAGCACGGTATATAAGACCCCGGCAGATGCTGATTCAATCAAGGAAGCTGCTGGGTTAATTAACAAGGCGGAAAAGCCGTTGATAATCGGGGGAAGCGGTGTAGGATTCAGCAAGTGTGACGAAGAACTTTCTGAGTTTGTGGACAAAACGGGTATCCCTTTTGTCCTGCTTGGCAATGGGAGGGGGACTATTCCCGACGATCATCCATTATCACTATTGGATGGGGGGTTCACAAGCGTGACAATCGCCTTATCTCAGGCGGATCTTATTATCGTCCTCGGGATTCGATTTAACTGGCTCTTAACCTTTGGGCAGGGTTTTCCCCAGGCGAAGGTTATTCGGGTGGATATTGAACCAACAGAGATAGATAGAAATAGAGCTTCGGATATCGGCCTTGTTGGAGATATCGGGCTTACGTTAAAGCAGCTAAATGCCGAGGTGGGTAAAAAGGACCATAGCGGCTGGGTGAAAGGCATAAGAGATATGTATTCTCCTTTGATTGCGGACGAGGTCAAGACAAGAGAGACGGCATCAGAGCCGATACATCCTGGCCGACTTGTAGAGCAGGTGAGAAAGACTATAAAAGACGACGCTGTCTATGTAGTTGATGGTGGTGATGCCAGTTACTTTGGATTAGTGGGGCTTAAAGCTAAAGGGAAATCCTCGGTGATAGGAGCGGCCAGCGGTCTTATGGGATGCCTTGGGACCGGCGTTCCCTTTGGTATAGCTGCTAAGCTGGCCAGACCGGAAAGGACTGTGGTGGTGCTAAACGGGGACGGTGCCTTTGGTTTGAATGCCATGGAATTTGATACTGCGGTTCGTTACAATATTCCCTTTGTTTGTGTGATAGTGAATGATCAGGCATGGGGGATGATCAAGCATGGCCAGGAAATGGTTTATGGTAATGAAAGAGTGGTGGGTTCGGAACTGGGGGTTGTTCACTACGAAAAGGTAGTTGAGGGATTAGGGGGATATGGTGAGCTTGTTACAAAAGATGAGGAGATCATTCCAGCGCTCGAGAGGGCGATTGCCTGTGGCAAGCCAGCCTGCGTAAATGTGCTTACCGATCCTACGGTGACAAGCACGGCGACCCTGTTATTTGTCGACTCACTGAAGATGGAGGAATAGAATGAAAGCGTTGCAGTTCTTTGTTTCAGTTCCAAGATTTGTCGTATTGAAATCTTTGGGGGCCATAAGTAAGAGACTATATTATGATGGCCCCCTGGCAACGATAAAGCTCGTTGATGCACCAGAGCCAAACTTGCCTTCCCCGGATTGGGTCAAGATCAAGACCCTTCTTTGTGGCTTTTGTGGAAGTGACCTTAACCTGGTCTTCCTGAAGGAGTCGCCAACGTCTACTCCGTTTACATCGTTTCCATGCATAATCGGCCACGAGCTCTGCGGAGAGATTGTTGAGGTTGGCGAGGATGTAAAGGGGTTGAGTACTGGTGACATTATCACTATCGCTCCTCATCTGGGTTGTGCTACCAGGGGGATAAGTCCTGAGTGTAGAAGTTGTAGTATGGGAAGACCTGGAAATTGTGAAAACTTCGCCAGAGGTAACCTTTCACCGGGCATGTTTACCGGGCTATGTCATGACATCAATGGTGGTTTTGCCCCATACCTTGTGGCACATAAAACTCAGGTTTTTAAGTTACCGGAAGGGATATCATATGAATCGGGCGCTATGATAGAACCTCTCGCCGTAGCCTTGCAGGCAGTGCTTGATAACAAGCCGGATAAGGACGATAAAGTCCTGGTAATAGGTGGAGGTGTTATAGGCTCTCTTATTGTTCAGTCAATAAGGGCGTTGGGTATAGATTGCAATATCACTGTTAGTGAACCTTCACCGTTTCAAGCCGAGTTTGTGGCAAAAGTGGGGGCGAATACTGTCATCACTGATGGAGACATTTTTGACCATACCCGAAGGATAACCGGGGCGGAATCTTATCAACCGATGCTGGGGGAAAAGATATCAATGGGTGGGTTCACAAAGATTTTTGATACTGTAGGAAATTCTGAAACGCTGAATAACAGCATGAGGATAATGGCGGCAGGCGGGGTCTTGAGTGTTGTCGGTATTACCAGTGAGGTGAAGCTTGATCCAACGCCTTTATGGCTTAAATTACAGACTTTGAAGGGAGTCTTTTGTTATGGCTATAACACCTTTAACGGGAAAAAGAGGCACACCTTTGAAATAGCTATCGACCTTGTTAAGGAAGGAAAGATTAAACTTGATGATATGGTGACCCATGAATTGCCGTTACAGAGATATAAAAGGATGATCGAAATAAACGCGAACAAAGGAAAGAACAGGGCAATAAAGACGATGATTTCCTTTGTTTAATAAGACGCCAATCTTCCAGGCGGCTAGACTATCTGGTAAATCACCTGAACCTGGACAGTTATT
>CAZYNG010000126.1:0-3232 GCA_964648615.1 uncultured Dehalococcoidales bacterium
GTTCATTATTGGCTCAAGCAATATTGGTTGCCCCTCAGATAGTCCGTTTTTCAAGGCTTGCGCTCCGGCGATTTTAAAGCAGATATCTGATGAATCTACCGGGTGGAAGCTACCGTCGTAAAGTGTGACCTTGGCATCAATTACCGGGTAGCCGGCTAAGACGCCCTGCTGCTTCGCTTCATTGACTCCTTTCTCCACCGCGGGGATGTAATTCTTGGGTATCACTCCGCCAACAATTTTCTTGGCGAACTCAAAGCCGGTGCCTCGAGGTAAAGGCTCGAGCTCCAGGAGGACATGTCCATATTGCCCATGTCCTCCTGTTTGCTTCCTATGCTTGTATTCTGCCTTGGTTGCCACAGTGATGGTTTCCTTGTAGGGAACCTTCGGCGAGGTTAAATTTAGCTTCACACCGAATTTGCGATGTGCTTTCTCTTTAACCATCTCTAAATGAGCATCGCCGATTCCTGAGATTAGGAGTTCATTAGTATCCTGTTCTCTGTGTATTTGGAGAGCGGGGTCCTCTTCACAAATCCTGGGCAAGATTGTGCTCATTTTATCCAGGTCAGCTTTAGTTTGAGGTTGGACTGCCATGGTTAAATTCGCTTGAGGGAACTCGATGCCATCCAGTATCAGGTGATGTTCTGGAGAGCAGAGGGTATCTCCAGTGGTAGTCAAGCTCAGCCTGGCCAACACCCCGATATCTCCAGCAGCTAGCTGGGGAACTGGTTCTTGATTCTTACCTCTTAAGGTGAACAGCTGGCCAATACGTTCCATGCCCTTCTTGCTGGCATTCCAAACTTGCGAATTGCCTAGTAATAATCCTGAGTAAACTCGAAAATAGTTAAGCTTGCCCACATATGGGTCAGCGGTGGTTTTAAACACAAGGCTGCTTAGAGGTTCCCCTGTAGCTGGTTTAAGTTCTTCTTTTTCCTTGGTTGTTGGGTTTACCGCAGTGATGGCGCCGTGTTCTTCAGGCGAAGGGAAGAAGTCGCAAATGGCATCAAGCAGTGCCTTTGTACCGATGCTCTGTAACGCCGAGCCGGCGAAAACAGGGACCAATTTCCCCGAAATTGTTGCCTTCTTTATAGCCAGGAGAATCTCGTCGTTGCTTATTTCCTCTCCCTCTAAATACTTGGTTAGGAGCTCGTCATCGACTTCAACAGCTGCCTCTACTAACTTCTCACGGTAGGAAGTCGCCTGTTCTGAAAGCGAAGAAGGAACATCGGTTTCCTTTAGATCGGCTCCAGCATAGCCTTTCATGCTCAGCAGGTCTACGAAACCTTTGAAATCGCTCTGTGAGCCTATAGGGAGTGTAGCAGGCAGGCATTTTGTCCCCAACTTAGCCTGAATTTGTTCTAGAGTGCTGAAGAAATTGGCATTCTCTTTATCCATCCTGTTGATGAACAGCAGGCGAGGTAAGTCTGCTTCTTCCACGTAATCCCAAACTTGCTCTGTTCCCACCTCTACTCCCGAAGCGGCGCAAACCAGGACTATCGCCCCTTCGCTAACGCGCAAACCAGACTTCATTTCACTGGTAAAATCAGCGTAGCCTGGAGTGTCGATGAGATTTATTTTCGTTTCCTTCCATACTTGGGGAAGCAGCGATAGATTCACGCTCATCTGTCGCTCTATTTCAAGGGGGTCGTAGTCAGACACAGTAGTCCCGGACTGAACGTTGCCTAGACGCTTAATGGTTCCTGAAGTAAATAGCATTGATTCAGCAAGTGTGGTCTTGCCTACGTCGTAATGGGATAGCAATATCACATTACGGATTTTGTCTGGTCCGTATTGGGTAGTCATTATTCTACTTTGATGCTCCTTCCTTTATGATTCACTGAACCTATTACTTGCCTGGAACTCGATTTTCAACCTTCCATCGATTTTGCCCACGCCCGCTTTGCCGGTATACAGGATAATTCTCATCCCGGTTATTATAAGCTTCTTCAAACAGGGCGAGCAACTGTTGGTACTTGCTCACACTATCTGAATGAGCTCAGCCTTGCCAATAGTTCCACCATCCGGCTACTTACCTACGAGCGCTTCGAAACGCTGGCCATGATTATCCTCGCCGTAGCTGCCACTTCCACGGTCATGTGAAGTGAGGATATTCTGCGTTATAATCAAGGCTTCCTGATAGCTGGCAAAAATCCTTAAACTATTAGTCCTCGCTCCAAGGTTGTCACTAGCTGAAGCCAGTTCATCGTCACTGCTACGCTCGACGCCAAGCTTTGATTGAGAAGCAAATTGATGACTATTAAACTGGTACCCAAAGCGGCTTATCTCTTTTCCAAGGTCTGGTGTGGACGATAAGGGTTAACATGAACTATGACATCCTGCACATGCTCAACCTCGCTCAAGAGCCCGCTTTTTACCTCTTCGGCTACCTGATGGCCTTGTTCTACGGTGAGGCTGCTATCCACAGCTACTTCTATATCAACGATGAAGCTGGAACCCAGTCGGTGCGCCCTGATGCTATCGACTGCCTTAACCCCTCCAATTTCTAGAGCCATGGTTCTAATCTTGTCCAAGACTGCTGAGCTTAGGCTTTCATCCATCAAGACTCCAATATTTGGGCGGAAAAGAGTAACGGACATCTTGATAATGAAAGCCGAGACAACAAGGCCGGCTATAGGGTCCAGATATTGGAAGCCCATTTTAGCCCCAGCTATACCGGCTAAGGCAGCTACCGAGGAGTAAGCATCTGAGCGATGGTCCCAGGCATTAGCAACAACAGCGGGGCTATTGTTCTTCTTCCCAACCTTGAGTGTGTAACGAAACAAAGCCTCTTTTATGGCTATGGAAATGGCCGCTGCTACCAGGGCAATCGTAGCAGGGGTTTCAAAGTGTCTGTGGGCAATGAGGTGGATAGAGGAAACGCCGATGTAGATGCCGGTAGCGAGAATTGCGAGGGCGACCAGAAAGGCGGCAATAGTCTCGGCATTGGCATGACCGTAAGGATGGCTTTCGTCTGGCGGTTTTTCTCCAATTCGTAGGCCTACATAAACAATTCCTGTGGCAAAGCAATCGGACATGGAGTGAATGGCATCGGCTATCATGGCATAGCTGAAACCGAATATGCCAGCGAGCAGCTTGAAAATTGCCAGGGCTATATTGGTGCCAAGCCCCACTAATGTGCAGGGCTTAGAATCGAGAAGGTTGATTTTCGGCGTCTCTAATCTCATTTCCAGCCACAATCTTCACAGCTTGGATTCCTTTCTAGCTCAATCTCGTC
>CAZYNG010000127.1:0-3229 GCA_964648615.1 uncultured Dehalococcoidales bacterium
AGCTCATCCTGACTATGACCCTAAGCGTCATTCGACGTATAATATTCTATTACAACTGTCACACTGGACTAAATTACCAGCTTTAGCCTTTTGCCATTGAGTTGTGGGCAAGGTAATGTGGCATCCCTGGCATCTCCCTCGTTCCACTTTAGCTACAGCTTGCTCTTTGGTTGTCCTGATTTGTTCATACAGGCTGAGTGCTTCTGGACTAATTTGCTTGGCTAATTCTTCACGGTCCTGTTGGAGACCGGCGAGCTTGGCTTCTACATCTGACTTTCTCTGGATGAGCGTCTGTTGTCTGTGCTGCCACTCCTTGGTTAACCCTTTCAGTTCCTGGCTGATGTTTCTTATATTAGCTTGAATGTCCTCCACCTCGCTCATTAGCTCTAATAATTCATCCTCTTTCTTGTGGACCTTTTTGCTAAGCTCTTTGCTCTCAAGGTCAAGGTTGACCAATTCCTTGGGGTTCTTGACCTTGCCCCCGTAAAGCTTATCATTAATTTGTTTCACCTTCTGTTGAAGATCTTCTAGCACCCATTCAGCTTCTTTTTGTCTTTTTCCCGTATCTCCTAGTTCCGCTTTTTTTGAAGCAATGTTAGATTTAGCTTTAGCTAAATGTTCATCATCGGTTAGCTGAATTTCAATCTCATCTAGTTCTTGCCGGTTTCTTTGAAGTTCCAGGTCGATGTATTGCAGCGTATAAAGCTGCCATGGTGAATTCATGGTGTCGTTTATTTTAGTAGGCAACATAGGTGCTGTCAAAAAAAAGGTTAATTTGTGATGCTGAATTGAAAAAAAGGGTATAATAGTAATAAAAACGGGCAACCTGGATGTAATATGGATGAGGAAAGCCTTCAAGAATTAGTACACGATAAGCTGGGCGATTATCTGGTCATCGTTGTTTCTAACCGTGAGCCTTATATCCATAATTGGGAGGGAGAGGAAATCAAGTGTGTTCAACCAGCCAGTGGTCTTGCTATAGCATTAGACCCGATGTTGCAAGCCTGTGGTGGGTTATGGATTGCCCACGGCAGTGGGGATGCTGATGTCGATGTGGTTGATGAAAACAATAAGATCCAAGTACCTCCAGAAGCACCTCGTTATACCTTGAAACGGATATGGCTATCTAAATCCGAGGAGGAGAGCTATTATGATGGTTTTTCCAATAAAGCTCTATGGCCATTGTGTCACACAGTCTATGTCAGGCCTGAATTTAATAAGTCTGATTGGGATACCTATCAGAAGGTGAATAAGCTCTTTGCCCAAGTTGTTATCGAAGAAATTGATGAGCGTAAAGCCTTTGTTTTTATTCAAGATTATCACCTTGCTCTAGTGGCTCAGTATATTAAAGAGCAACACCCCAACGTCATAACCGCTCAGTTCTGGCATATTCCCTGGCCAAATAGTGAGGCTTTCAGAATTTGTCCTTGGCGGGGGGAGATTTTACATGGACTTCTCGCCAACGATTTGCTGGGATTTCACACTATGTATAACTGTAACAACTTTTTAGAGACTGTAGACCGACATCTGGAGTGTAAAATTGAGCGGGAAAGGTATGCTGTTATCAGGGGTGGACATACCACGCTGGTGCGTCCCTTTCCCCTCGGCATTGCCTTTGACAAGATATCTGCTCGAGCTAACAGTAGACATGTAACTCAGCAAGTGGAACAACTGAGGCATTTTTATGGCTTAGGGACCGAATTTATCGGGCTGGGTATTGATCGCGTGGATTATACCAAGGGTATACCAGAGAGGTTAAGAGCAGTGGATCGCTTTTTGGAGGAATATCCTGAGTATGAGGAACGACTGACTTTTGTTCAGGTAGGCGTGCCTAATCGAATGCGTGTCGAAGCATATCAACGTATAAATGATGAAATAGATGAATTGGTGGACAAAATTAACTGGCGTCATGGGATTGGGCGGTGGAAGCCCATAGTCTACATTAACAGGCATTGCTTACAAGATACTCTGACGGCACTATCGAGGCTGGCTGACTTTTGTATCGTCAATTCTCTTCAAGATGGGATGAATCTGGTAGCCAAGGAGTTTGTTGCTTCCAGAACGGATAGAGATGGTGCGCTCATTTTAAGCCAGTTCACCGGTGCCGCTAGAGAGCTTCAGGAAGCTCTGTTGATCAATCCTTATTCCATTGATGATACTGTTGCAGGTATAAAGGAAGCTCTGAATATGCCCCGGGTGGAGAGACACAAGCGAATGTCTAGGATGCGAAAGACAGTGCGTAGCAACAATATTTATAATTGGGCTGCCAGTATCATCACTGAATTAACTAAATCTGAGTTCTTTGAGGCATGACTTGCTACTTGCCTGATTGCTGGGAAGGAATTGCCTCAAGGGCGAAAACAGCGTCTCGGGTAATTATCTTTTTGGACTATGATGGGACATTGAGTCCTGTAGCATCCACGCCTGAGTTGGCCCTGTTGCCCCCTAAAATTGGAGAAGTTCTCAGAAAGCTTGTTCTTCGTAACAACTTTGAAGTGGGCATAATCAGTGGCAGAAGTCTGGCCGAGATTAAGGCGCTCATAGGGTTGGAGGGATTGGCATACGCTGGCAACCATGGTCTGGAGATAGAGTGCCGTAAAGAAGGCTTTGTTCATCCCACTGCCACAAAGGCGGCATCCTTGCTTAAGGAACTCTATTCTCAGCTTGTGGAAAGATTGGCTGGAATTAATGGCATCATCCTGGAGAACAAACAGTTTAGTTTAAGCGTTCATTACCGACTGGTGGCAAAATCTGAGGTGAAAAAGGTGAAGGCACTATTCAGGGAGGTAGTTGAGGCTTCGAAAAAGCAAGGGAAGGTTAGGGTTACCGAGGGGAAGAAAGTTATCGAGGTAAGACCGCCTGTTGATTGGGATAAAGGCAAGGCAATAGAATGGCTGTTAAGTCATTACCGGGCTGAAAACTCGCTGGTCATCTTCGCTGGCGATGATGTTACTGATGAGGATGGATTTAAGTTCGTGAATCAAATAAATGGCATCTCCATCCGAGTAGGTGAGGCGAGTACTTTCACCTGTGCTGACTACTATGTTTACTTCCCCGAAGAACTTTGCTTGTGGCTGGAAAAGCTAGCTGAACCAAGAAGTGCTCCCTAGTCCCGCTCTTCTTCTTTCCACGGCTATCATCGATTGTAAAACATGTTTTCTGGTGAGTTTAGTATTGTATAATAGCAAATGCATATAGCGGGGGAGTGAAGTGTCACACGATTTTTACG
>CAZYNG010000128.1:0-3206 GCA_964648615.1 uncultured Dehalococcoidales bacterium
GCGAATTGTTCAATTTGGCAAATACACTATAATTAAACCTATGAGCTACATTGCATCCTGGAGTGGTGATAAAGACAGTTGCTTCGCCGTGCATGGGGCAATAGATAAAGGATACGAGTTTTCTCACCTGGTGAACTTCATTTTCAAAGAGTTCCATAGAGTAAGTTTTCATGGCACACTATGCTGAAATTGGCTATGGGGAGAATTGTTAGCTGATTATTGTCGTTCTGTATTCTTTGAAGATTGCTGATTACACACTTATCTGTAACACTTCTTGGTATTCATTCGTTAAGTAAAGAGGAAAGATAATTGCAAGGGGACAGAAATAACGAAGTTGCATCGGATGTCGATCTGCTGATAACTAAAGCCGTAGATGGTGATGCCGATGCCTTCGGGAGACTGTACGACATGCATGTTGATCGGGTTTACAGACACATCTACTACCGGGTAGGCAATGCTGCCGATGCCGAGGACTTGACCCAGCGGGTTTTCCTCAGGGCGTGGCAGGCAATTCGCAGATATAAAAAGACGTCAAGCCCATTTCTTGCCTGGCTGATGACGATCAGCCACAATCTGGTTGTTGATTTCTACCGCTCAAAAAAGGAGGGGGTATACCCATACCCTGACTTTGAAATCCCGGACAGAGAAACTTACTCAAGCCCAGAGCGCCTGGCAGAAGCCCACTTTGACCAGCAACAACTGCGCAGGGCAATCCTGGAGCTCCCTGGCGACCAGCAACAAGTCATCTTGATGCGCTTTATTGAGGGTTTCTCCTATCCCGAAATCGCCTCTTCCCTGGGCAAAAGCGAAGGAGCCATAAGGGTCATTTTACACCGTGCACTCGTAAGACTAAGGAAAATCCTGGAAAAGGTTCGGCAATGAGAAGGATAGAAGACATATTAGCCCAGTGTATTGAGGACATCAAGGCGGGAAAAGCCAGCCTGGCAGATTGTCTCGATCGTTATCCTTCCATGCGTCAGCAGCTGGAACCACTGCTGAGGATTGCCTTGAGCATTCAGGAGCCACCAGATGTCAAACCCTCCGATGCTTTTAAGATGAGGACACGAGTTTACCTCATGGAACACATACACGCTGAGAGAGCGGCGGAGAGAACGTGGGGGTTTGGCTTCTGGTCTAATGTGAGGCAAGCCTGGAAAACCGTCCGGTTAAAACCGATGGCGATTGCCGCTGCTTTAATGCTGGTTGTTTTTGTCTCGGCCGCAGGTACGGCTTATGCTGCACAGGACAGCCTCCCCGGCGACACCTTATATCCGGTGAAACTCGGTACGGAGCAGATTCGACGAGTGCTGACTATTGATGACAGTGCTGGCACGGAACTTGAGCTAAAATTCGCTGGCATTCGTTTAAAGGAAATAGAAGCCGTAGCCGACAAGCGGCCAGATGAAATAGGTGTTGCCATCATTGGATATGAGAGAAACCTTAACATGGCCATTGAAAGGGCAGAGCACGCGAAGAATAGCGGGGTATCAGCCAGTATGATGGAAACGGTTACCTTAGCTATATCAGGACACCTGTCCATACTCGATGGGCTTGGGGATAGTGTTCCAGAACCGGCCAAAGATGCTATCTGGAATGCGGAAGAAATAGCTATTAATGGGCACGTCAAAACGTTGCGAGCCCTGGCGAGACAAAAGCCGGGCAGAGCCGCGGAGATAAACCTGGAGACTATGCAAGGTAGACTGGAAAGAGCGAAAGCCAAATCAGAGAAAGGCGCAGTCAAAGAAGCGGAGATAGCCCTCGAGCAGTTTGAAGAGCTACGCAGGTTTGGCGAGGAGATCTCCGAAATCGCTGAAGGGATGGGTTACGATACCAGAACTGTTGATGAGTTGAATGCCGGAGCTACAGCAGGGCAGCTGGAGATTCTGGGTTATATTTATAGTCATTTCCCCGAAGGAACGAAGGAGGCTGTAGAAAGAGCAATGAGGGTCTCCATAGAGGGTCATGGGCAGGCAGTCAAAGGCCTGCAGCAGCAAGGTGCCCTGGATGACATTCCCGAGGAGCCGCCTCTTCCAGATGAAATTCCAGATGATGTTAAGGGGAGGATACTGAAGCCAGAGTCAAAAGGCCAAGGGAACGGGCAACCATAGTCCTGCCATTTACCGTTCCCCCTGTCGCCATATTAATCCCAGCATCTGCCGGGCGCTGCGTTAGTTCGAATTGATTCTATTGCCCAGCCTCTTTTTTCACAATTATTGCAAAATTGACCTCATCGCGCTGGTGCAAAGTGTAACAATTATGACCGGCTTGCGTTATTAATTATAGAGTAGGGAGGTGAAAGAAATGAAAAAGCTAAGTATCGTTCTACTTATCTGCATACTGTCTCTTACATTCTGTTTTAGTGGAACAGTCTACGCCCAAGAAGATGAGGTGCTTCCTGACCCGGGTATTACCCCGGACAGCCCGTTTTACTTCGCAGATAGATGGGCTGAGCAGCTTAGCCTGATGTTTACCTTTAGAGAAGAAGCCAGGGTCCAAAAGGCTCTACAGTACGCCGAAGAGAGACTGGCTGAGATGGACGCAATGCTTGCCAGGAACAAAGTTAGAGCGACCACTGAGGCAGCCGATGGATATAATAACTGCCTGGCTATTGCAACACAGGCTATGGAACGGGCAAGGGAAAAGGGTATTAACACCTCAGAAGTGGTAGCTCTTGCTGCATCAAAGCACATAGAAGTTCTGGATGATAGTATTGCCGGTGCCCCTGAAAATGCCCAGAGTATCCTAACTCAAGCCAGAGAAAGAGCAAGGACCTGCCAGGAGACAGCCCTGTGTTCCTTAGCACAGGGCGACCCAGAAGAAGCTATTCGGCTCAATCTGAGGCTTATGCAGCGGCAGCTTAACAGGACTAGAGTATGTGCAGAAGAAAATGAAACCATAAGGCTACAGGAAGAATTAAAGGAATTTGAACGGCTAGGCAATTTGGGTGAAGAAATATCACAGATTGCCAGAGGGCTGGGCAATGACACCACTGTTGACCAGCTGATTGGCCAGGCAACAGCTTATCACCTGACGGTTTTGGCTGAAGTGCATGAGCGCGTGCAGGGACAGGCCCAGCAGGCGGTTGAAGATGCAATGCAGGTTTGTGTTGAAAATCACGAGAGGGTAGTAGCAGCACTCAAGGAGAAGAACATGCTTGGTCAAATTCCTGAAGAGCCTCCCATACCGGATGAGATTTTGGAGAAGAT
>CAZYNG010000129.1:0-3199 GCA_964648615.1 uncultured Dehalococcoidales bacterium
CATCCCACTGAGGAGGCTCTCGTCCATGGTGTAGCTCTGTTTCATCGTGGGGAAGCTGCAGGTCTTGACCTCGGTTACATAGTCAGTGACAGCTTTCTTTATGTTATCAGCCAATTTTACATACCGTTTAGCGTGTTTAGGAACAAAGTCGGAGTAAAGTCCAAGCATGTCGTTAATTACCTGGACCTGACCATCGCAGTCGGGCCCGGCGCCAATACCAATGGTGGGGATGGACAGCTTCTTGGTGATCAATTTAGAAAGTGCTGCCGGGACGCATTCCAAAACAACTGAGAAGGCACCTGCTTGCTGTAATATTTGAGCATCTTCAAGCAACCTTTTAGCTGTCTCGGCAGTTTGCCCTTGCACTTTGTAGCCACTAAGTTGATATACTGACTGTGGCGTAAGCCCGATATGACCCATAACCGGTATGCCACAATCGATAAGGCGTTTCACTGTTTCGGCAACAACTTCACCACCTTCAAGCTTGACCGCCTGTGCTCCTCCTTCCTGGATAAATCTTCCCGCGTTATACAGAGCATCTGAGATATTAATGTGGTAGGTCATAAATGGCATATCGCCTACTATCAAGGCCTTGTTAGCACCTCTGACCACAGCCTTGGTATGATGAATCATGTCGTCCATAGTTACCGGGATAGTTGACTCATAGCCCAACATCACCATTCCCAGGCTGTCTCCAACGAGTATTAAAGGTACACCAGCTTCATCAACGATTTTGGCAGTTACATAATCGTAGGCGGTAAGCATGGGTATTTTTTCTTTCCTTTGTTTCATTGCTTGTATTTCGCTGATAGTAACTCGCATCGTATCCCCCTTTTTATTTCATAGTTAGCAGGTCTTCTACCCATTCCTTCCGTTTCGTCTCCACAATCCTGTTATTTTCATCCACATAAACCATCTTGGGGATTACATTTATCGCTTCATCATCGGGGAGATGGCAATAGGAGAGGATAATAATTATGTCTCCTTTAGCAGCAAGCCTGGCAGCAGCTCCGTTAATGCAAATTGTTCCTGAGTTTGGCTCAGCTTCAATGGCGTAGGTACTGAATCTGGCGCCATTATTAATGTTCAGCACCTCTACCTGCTCGTAAGGCAAAATGTCACTTGCCTCCATGAGGGATTTATCTATGGTAATGCTGCCTTCATAATCGACATCAACCTGGGTAACCCGGGCGCGGTGGATTTTGCCTTTCAACATAGTTCTCATTGGCTACCTCCCTTACTGTTTGTGAACAAGGTCTTTAGTTCCTCAGCTTTATGCTCAGTGATTTTCCCTTTCCCCAGGGCAATAGGAATAGTGTGAAGCCCTAGCTGTTTGTAAGCAGCAAGCAACGAGGGATTTTTATCTTTGAGGGCGGTTAGATGCTTGCTTATAGTGCCCAGATCGCCACGGGATATAGGTCCGGTGAGGCAATCTGGCAAACCAATATTATTGATATTGTTTACTGTTCCCCGTAGTAAAGGAATAAGAGCTTTGGTGGCCTCCTTTTGAGGCACCCCGAAGGTTTGCCATAAATCTGTAGCTAGTTCGACTAAAGTCACCATATAATTACAGGCAAAGACGGCCGCGGCATGATAGACCACCTTGTCTCCTGGCTTGAGCTCTATCCAATTGCCATCTAGTAGGGAGGTTAGTTCTTTGAGCGTTGATAAAAGAGGTTCTTCGGCTTCAATGGCGAAGGTAGAGCCCGGCAGATTTTCCACAGCCTGGTTGATATCGGCGAAGGTCTGTAAAGGATGGAAGGAACCTGCATTGGCGCCTGCCTGATTAGCTGGCTTGAGGATATCAAGTGAATGAGCGCCACTGCAATGCACCACACTTTCCCCGGGATGCCAGTGGACTTCATTAGCTACTTCTGGGATGGCATCGTCAGGAGTGGTGATAAAGATTAACTCAGCGACATCAGCCACCTCCTGTGGCGATGAACAGGCATGACAATGAGGTAGGGAGCTGGCCAGCCTTTCTGCTGAGGTTAAGCTTCGGCTGGATGCTGCAATTATTCTGGCCCCTTTCTGGGAAAGCCTTGTTGCCAGAGCCGTTCCTACTGTTCCTGCGCCGATAAAGCCAATCTCTAACATGATGTTGCCACCTTGCTGGCAGATATGCCTGCCATCGTCTCGGATTCAGTTATCGCTCTAACTATTGCAGTGGACATCACCTCAGCGGCTATCAAGCCGAGTAAAGTGAGGTCACATTTCTTCTCTCCCAGAGAAAGGGCGAAAACTACATCGCCATCAAACATGGTAAGGTAAGGGTCAACAGTGCGGGCTATGCCCGCTCCTGCCATCTGCGCCAGCTTGTTCGCCTGTGCTTTGTCAAGCTGAGCGTCAGTAGCCACTACAGCGATTGTGGTGTTGGGCAAGAAGCCTGCTCCTTTGAATTGCGCGCCCTTCAACAATTCTGAAGTGCTCCAAAAACCGTCTCCATCAGCACGATGGGGACCAGCGATGATTTCCCTTGTTTTGGGGTGAATAACGTCTCCAACGGCGTTTTCCACTGCCAGGGCAGCCACTATAACATCACCGGTTAGTTTCTGACTGGCGGTTCCCAAGCCACTTTTGGTAGCTTTATCTATGCCGAGAATCTTTCCCACCGTTGCTCCTGTTCCTGCGCCGACGCATCCCTCAGGGACTTCCCCATCGGTGGCAGCGAGGCAAGCTTGATAGCCATGAACAGCGTCAGGTCTCGCCTTTGGGTCGCCCACCACTAAATCGTAAATAATAGCTGCAGGAACGATGGGGACCTTGCCAGCAGTGGTCTGGTGACCGATTCCTCGCTCCTCAAGGTATTTCATGACACCGCCAGCTGCCTGTAGACCAAAAGCACTGCCTCCACTGAGAAGAATGGCGTGGATTTTTTCCACCAGGTTTCCAGGGCGAAGCACATCAATCTCCCTTGTCCCCGGGGCTGAGCCGCTAACATCGACTCCAGCTACCGCTCCCTGCTCGCAAAGAACAACGGTGCAACCGGTCATTCCTTCTCTATCGGTATAGTGCCCTACCTTGATTCCGGGGACATCCGTTATACTGTTATACATCGCCAGCCAAAAAAAGCCCTCCTGGCAAAACCAAGAGGGCCTTTTATACTTTTTCTTACCGTCCCGGTCACTGCCGATCCGAGCGGATACCGCCAAATCTTATTATATTTACGCTCACCGCTACATTTGTCGGTGGCAATTTT
>CAZYNG010000130.1:0-3192 GCA_964648615.1 uncultured Dehalococcoidales bacterium
TTATAAACTCTCTCCATAGAGAGCAAAGAGCGTAACACTGGTACAGTATCAACTTCCCTGGCTTTGACCACAGCATCCTTGATATTTTGATGAACCAGACTTTCTTTAGCAATCATGAAACGAGTTCCTACCACAACACCTTCCGCTCCTAACGCCAGAGCAGCCGCAAAACCACGAGCATCGGCAATCCCACCCCCGGCAAGGACAGGAACGTTCACGGCATCAACAACGAGAGGAACCTGAATAAAGGTAGTTATGTCATCCATTGGTGGCGCGCCACCACACTCAAATCCCACTATAGTCACGGCATCCACCCCGAGCCGCTCCGCTGTCCGAGCATCTCTCACCCGGGCCACCTTATGAATATGCTTCACCTTCCCTCCCTTAATGCGCTGGACATGCTCTGCGGTAATTCTTCCTGATGTCTCAATAGCACCAGCGCCTCCTTCTATAGCCGTGTCTATCAACCCTTCCCTATCTATCATACGAATCGATGGCATAAAGGTAACATTCACACCGAAAGGCCTGTCGCTGTGTTGTTTAATCTTTTGAATTTCGTCAGCCAATTGCTCCCTGGAAGCGAAATTACCGGCAGCAAGCATTCCCATTCCTCCAGCATTGCCCACAGCAGCTACAAGCTTTGCATTTGATACCCATTGCATCCCACCACAAATGATGGGATATTCAATCCCCAGCATTTCAGTTATCTTTGTGTTAAACAATGTCCTGCCTCCTTTTTCAGAAATTTGCCTTATTATACCTCATTTTTTGAGCTACATCGCCCTTATAGGAGGTTTGACTATTAAATCCCCGATTGAGTAGTATATGGTGCGAATTTTCGTTTTTTCGCCCACTGAAATAAAATTCTAAAGGAGGGTGCTTTTTATGGACTTCGAAACGCTTTCTGTATCACAGGAGGGTAAAATCCTGTATGTCAGCTTGAATAGACCCGAAAAAAGGAACGCCATGAATTTGCAGATGTTCGATGACCTTGAGCAGTGCATGACCGAGGTAGCCGCTAAGAATGATGTCGAGGCAGTGATCATTCGAGGAGAAGGAAAAGCATTCAGCAGCGGCACAGACTTAACTGAATTAGGGGAACTAGTACGGCAAGGCGGTGATGTCCGGGACTTTCGAGCAGCATTGAGGAAACTTCAGAAAGCATTTTCCGAGATAGAATATCTCGAGAAACCGGTTATCGCCGCAATCCATGGATATGCCCTCGGGGGAGCATTTGAATTGATACTAGCCTGTGACCTCAGAGTCGCTTCCGAAGAAGCAAGATTTTCCATACCCGAGGTGACTTTGGGCATAATCCCAGATTTAGGTGGCTCGCATAGACTTTCCAGAATAGTAGGCACAGGCAGAGCAAAGGAACTCATCCTGACCGGCAAGATGATTTCCGCTTTAGAAGCAGAACGAATTGGGCTGATAAACAAGGTTGTCCCTGTGGAACAACTGCGAGATACTGCTAGAGCCTGGGCAGAGGCAATCATGAAGAACGGACCATTAGCGGTGGGACTGGCAAAGAAAGCCATTGATATGAACTTTTCGTTAAGCACATCTGAGGGACTTGAATTAGCGGGCATCGTTCAGAGTCTCCTTATTTCCGGTGAGAGCTTCAGACAGGGAATTGAGAAGAGAGGTGCTCAACCTAAAACAACTGCCTGATTGTAAAGGAGCAATGGACGCCAGCCAGAACAGGAGGTTTTTATGACTGCATTACTGGATATATTGGGATGTCGTTACCCTATCATTCACGGACCAATTGGTGCCATGAACAGCTCGAAGCTGGTGGCAGCCATTTGCGAAGCAGGAGCCTTCGGAATGCTTGCTATGGGGTTCATGAGCGACCTTCAGGAAGCGAAACGCCTGGTAAAAGAGGTCCAGGAGCTGACCGATAAACCATTCGGGGCGAATCTCGCGATCATGAACCCTGCAAATCAAGACATCCTCGAGATACTGGCAGATGCCGGGGTAAAAGCTGTCACCACCTCAGCAGGTTCTCCCCGCAATATCTATCCGCAAATCCACGCCCTGGGGATGAGGGGAATGCATGTTGTTCTTTCCCTTCCCCATGCCGTGAAGGCTATAGATGCCGGTGTGGATGGGCTGGTTGTTTCAGGACTGGAGTCGGGGGGTCTTCGCTCTACTGGTCCTGAATCCACAACCATGGTCCTCGTCCCATTAGTGGTAGACCATGCAAATGTCCCGGTGGTCGCCGCTGGAGGCATTGTTGACTCACGAGGCTACCGTGCTGCTCTGGCTCTCGGTGCTCAAGGAGTACAGGTCGGCACACGCTTTATAGCCTCTGAGGAAAGCCCTGCCCCCACAGAATGGAAGAACGCTATACTCAATTGTGGCGATGGAGAGACCAGACTCCTTCCTCTGGGAAACTTGAATATGCGAGTCATCGGTAATCCCAAGCTCAAGGAGAAGATGGATAATCCCGATGTAGACCTTACTCAAGAATATAGTTTAATGAACGCCCCTCGAGCCTGGAATAGCGGGGACTTTGACCTCTTCCCGGCAGGCGGAGGACAGGTGAGCGCTTTGATCAAGGAGATTAAACCCGTAAAGGCGATCATAGAAGAGATGGTTTCACAAGGCCGTTGACTGTTTAACAGGAAATCACCTTCCACCACTTCCGAGCACATTGAGTTTCACCGGCAACCGTCATCCGTGTTCTTAAGCCCTGCTTGCCAAAGTGTTGCTTTACAACTTTTCATCATCGGGTTAGAATTAAGATAAAGTTTTTGCGGGTGTAACTCAGCGGTAGAGTGCTTGCTTCCCAAGCAAGTTGTCGTGGGTTCGAGCCCCATCACCCGCTGTGGAAGCGATATGCGTATAAAGTTGAAAGACAAGCAATTAAGCCAGCTAGCAAAGCACCTCCCTTTTGAGGTGATGCTGGACCAGCCCAGAGATGTTAAGGGCTTTCTGGAAATACTGGGGCACGATATGCCCTGGGATGATGTTGGACTTAGTAAATTTGGTGACCCGGCCAGAAAGCCGAACAGGGTTACGTTCGACGTTGAGGTGATTGACGGCGGATTCATTTGTGATGTACATCCTTCGTTTGCCTGCTATATCTCCGATCTACTAACACAAAAATAAACGCAATGGGCCGTTAGCTCAGTTTGGTAGAGCACCTGACTTTTAATCAGGGTGTCGTGGGTTCGAGTCCCTCACGGC
>CAZYNG010000131.1:0-3141 GCA_964648615.1 uncultured Dehalococcoidales bacterium
GAATGGTTATCACGTTTACTTTAGACACCTTTACTTTAAACGCCAGCTCAACTGCTTGTTTAATTTGAACCTTATTGGTTTCTTTAGCCACTTCAAAGGCATACTTGTTTGCCTCTTGCAGCAATGTAGCTTTCTCCGAGATTACGGGACGTCGTAAAACTTCATAAGGATGCATGCTTAATCACCTTTCTTCCCCAAATTTGCTCAATTTTATGTATTGCAGGAATAGTAACCATTAGCTCTTGATGGGAAAGCAAATCAGCTATATTAATCAAAGCCGAAGGCAAAACATCTACACTAGCCAAATTACTAGCTGACTTAACCAGATTTGGAGTAGAATCAGCAGTGACAATTAATACTGAAGAATCGATCTCAAACGCCGACAAGATGTTAGTCATTTCCTTCGTTCCCGGCCTGTCAAAAGTAAACTTTTCCACCACCTTCATGTTGCCCTCTCTAACTTTGGCAGAAAGAACACACTTTAAAGCTAGGCGCCTCATTTTCTTAGGCATAGCCTGGTAATATGAGCGAGGGTGGGGCCCAAAAACTATTCCTCCCCCCACGAGAAGCGGTGACCTCAAAGTTCCTCTCCTTGCCCGTCCTGTATGTTTTTGAAAATAAGCTTTCCTCGTGCTTCCACGAACTTCCCTCCTTGTTTTCGTAGATGCAGTGCCTTGACGCTTATTGGCTAATTGCCGCACTAACGCTTGATGAACTACCGCATCATTGAAAGGAATGGCAAAAATATCATCGCTAATCTCCAGCTGCGTAACAACCTCACCAGATAAACTGCAAACCGGGACTTGCACTTACAACCTCCCTGCTTTCTCAATAAACAGTAATCCCTTATTAGCCCCGGGTACAGCACCCTTTAACAGAAGCAGGTTGTGGGTGGAATCAACTTCGATGACTTTGACATTAGGCAGAGTCACTTTCTTCGCTCCCATATGCCCAGCCATACGCATCCCTTTGAGCACCCTGCCTGGAAACGTGGTAGCACCGATTGACCCTGGAGCCCGGTGACGGTCAGATTGGCCATGCGTTTTCGGTCCTCCAGCAAAGTGATGACGTTTTACTACGCCAGCAAAGCCCTTGCCTTTAGAGAAACCGCTTACGCTTACTAAATCACCTTTCTTCAGAAATCCGACGTCTATCCGCTGACCAGGCTGATATGAGCTAATATCATTGGTCTTGAATTCATGAAGATAATGAACTTTCTCTATACCTTTGAGGTGTCCAGATTGAGGTGAATTAAGATGGCTTGCTTGTCCAAAACCAAGCTGGATAGCATTATATCCATTTTTACTCTCATCTTTCACCTGAATGACAAAACAAGGACCAGCTTCTATGGCAGTTACTGCCACAGCTTCGCCACTCTCTAGAAAAACTTGCGTCATACCTACTTTTTTGCCAATAATACCATGAGCCATCGGTTTATCACAATTTGATATCTACTTGCACTCCAGAAGGTAAGTTAAGTTGACTTAAAGCGTCTATAGTCTTAGAGCTAGGTTGTAGGATGTCTACCAATCGCTTATGTGTGCGAATTTCAAATTGCTCCCTGGAATCTTTGTCAATATTTGGAGAGCGAATAACACAAAACTTTTCTATTTTTGTAGGCAAGGGTATAGGACCAACAACTATAGCTCCAGTGCGTTCCACAGTATCCACTATCTGTTTTACCGATTGATCAACCAGTCTATGGTCAAAACCTTTTATTTTAACCCGAACTTTCTGGTTGCTCATCTATCTCACCACCATCTCAGCCATATGCTGTCTGGCTAAATCGTCAGGTAATTCCTGGTAACGGTAAAACTCCATAGTGTAATTGGCTCTTCCTTGGCTAAGTGACCTTAAATCTCCAGCGAAACCGAAGGTTTCTGCTAAAGGAACATAGCAGCGAATGATGCAAAGTGTCTCGCGGGTCTGAATACTCTCAATATGGGCTCTTCTCGAATTCACATCACCCAAAATCTCCCCTAGAAATTGATCTGGGGTAACTATTCCTACCTTCATGATTGGTTCGAGCAGAATGGGCCTAGCCTTAGCTACGCCGTTCTTCACTGCAATAGACGCTGCTACGTTAAAAGCTAAATCAGAAGAATCAACCTCATGGAAACTACCATCACATAGGATCACTTTGATATCCACCACAGGATACCCAGATACTCCGCTTTGCAAAGCTGCTCGGACACCGGCCTTTATGGCAGGAGTGAATTCCCTAGGTATAACCCCACTTCGGATTTGATCGAAAAAGGCGAAACCACTACCTCTTTCACCTGGCTCTAGCTTGAGCCAAACGTGTCCATATTGCCCTTTACCACCAGATTGACGAATAAATCTCCCTTCCGATTCTACCGAGATGGTTATTGTTTCTTTGTAAGCTACTTGTGGCCTACCAACGTTTACCTTTACTCCAAATTCACGAGAGGCACGCTCCGTGAGAACCTCAAGATGAAGCTCGCCCATGCCCGAGATAATAGTTTGACCGGTCTCTGAATCCTGGTAAAACTTAAACGTTGGATCTTCATCTGTGAGTTTGTTCAAAGTATCGTATAATTTATCCTGATCAGCTTTGCTCTTAGGTTCAATTGCCATGGAAAGCACCGGCTCAGGAAAACGTATAGACTCAAGGAGCAAGGGAGAGGCAATATCACAAATAGTATCACCAGTGAACGTCTTCCTAAGTCCAACAGCAGCTATAATGGCGCCAGTGTCAGCTTCATCGATTTCCTCCCGCCGATTAGCATGCATAAGATACAGCTTTCCCATCCGTTCCCTCTCATCTCTAGTGGAGTTAAGAACCTGTGCCCCGGCTTTTACTTCTCCTGAGTACACACGGAGATAACTCAATCTGCCCATAAACAGGTCAGAGACTGTTTTAAAAACCAGCGCTGCAAAAGGATCCTTATCATTAGGACGACAAGCAATTTCCGCCCCGTCACTAAGTTTCGTTGCGGGGATGGGAGGAATATCCAGAGGCGAAGGGAGATAATCAGCAACAGCATCAAGCAGAGGACGTATTCCTTTACCTCGCAAAGCACTACCACAGAGAACAGGAACTACTTGATTAGCTATGGTTAACCTTCTTATAGCAACCTTCAGTAATGAAACTGGAATATCTTGACCTTCGAGATACAT
>CAZYNG010000132.1:0-3100 GCA_964648615.1 uncultured Dehalococcoidales bacterium
GCGTCATCTATATGAGGGGTAATGTTCAAGACTTCCAACTGGGCAAAGAAGTGGGCGTAGCTGAACTTGAGGAAAAGGATGATTCCATTTTAAAGGAACTCGTGGGTGAATTTGCCCATCATTTTGGCTACGACACTCAAGAAATATTGAAACACAAGTTTACCAAACTTTTCCCTCTTTACCTACGCCCCTATGGTAGGCTTTACGCCTATTAAATCACAAAGGGAGCCAGCTTTGCCTAGAGTGTTCATCATAGCCAATGAAAGCGAGCAAGTAAGGAAACTGACGGCGGACCTTACTCAGAGAGGCTTTAATTGCCTAATTGTTCCTCATAATGATAGAACAATCGAACAAATTGTAGGGCAATCCACTGAGCTGATGTTGCTAAATATGGATGAATCAACAATTGGTTCAGAAGCATGGGAACTGGCTCAACGGATAAGGCAAGAGAGGCACATACCCATCATCGCCCTCGTTTCCCGAGAGAAACTTAATAGCCTCGAGTCCTGTATCAGCATAGATGATTTCGTGGTCAAACCCTGGGAAGCAAATGAAGCTACAGCCCGGATAAAACGAATTCTGGCGCAAAAAGGGAGCATAGACAACAAAGAAGTAATTAAGTGTGACGACCTAGTTATAGATATAGCCAAGTACCAGGTATCGCTTGGCGGCAGGCTAGTAACGCTGACCTTCAAAGAATACCAATTGCTTAAATTCCTGGCCAGCAATAAAGGAAAGGTTTTCACTCGTGAGGCTTTGCTGAGTAAGGTCTGGGGATGGGACTACTACGGTGGCGACAGAACCGTAGACGTGCATGTCAGGAGATTGAGGAGCAAAATCGAGGATAGAAATCATTCCTTCATCGAGACGGTAAGGAACATAGGATATAGGTTTAAGGAAAGCGTCTAGATTATCCCCCACATTGCTTCCTTTAGAACATCAAAATTTCACCCTTTCCCTTCTTTGTAACACAAATTTAACTTGCTCGTAATATTCTGGAAACATTCCGCTGTCATCCTACTTGTTAAATGAAAAGGCAAACTGTGGCTAAGGATATATACCAGTCTCTGAAAATGTGGACATTGTTGTCACCCAGACTGGGTAGGAACACATCCAGCCATTGCCTGCAGAAAGAGGATAGCCATGCTTACCAAAGACTGCCGCTGGAAGTAGTGAAGAGGGAAGGGTTGATTTCGAGTCCCAGCCTCCTTATTCTCATGGCGACCCAGAGAATAGGTCTAGCTGTTGCCTCCCACTGGAGTAGGAGGTGCTCAATTGTCTATTAATTCTGGTGATACTGCCTGGATATTAATTTCATCAGCGCTGGTCATGTTAATGACCCCTGGCGTGGCTCTGTTCTACGGCGGCATGGTGAGAAGGAAAAGCGTCCTTTCCACAATGATGATGAGCTTTGCTGCTCTAGCCATAGTTGGCATAATCTGGGTGCTTTACGGCTATAGCTTAAGTTTCGGTCCTGATATAGCAGGCGTTATCGGTGGTACTGAATTCATAGGTCTGAGACAAGTAGGACAAGAGCCATCTGCCGTCTATGCCAGTACGGTTCCCCAACTTGCTTTCATGATATTTCAGGCCATGTTCGCCATAATCACCATAGCTTTAATCACCGGGGCAGTAGTGGAGAGGATGAAATTCAGCGCCATCCTGGTCTTTTCTGTTTTATGGCTAACCGTCGTATATTGCCCCGTGGCACACTGGGTTTGGGGTGATGGTGGCTGGTTGGCTAAATTAGGTGCACTCGACTTTGCCGGCGGCACCGTGGTTCACATTAGTGCTGGCGTATCAGCCTTAGCCTTAGCCAAGCTTCTCGGCCCTCGCAAAGGTTTTCCTGAGGGTGAGCCCATGAAACCTCACAACATTCCTATGGTAGCGCTTGGCGCTGGATTGCTGTGGTTCGGCTGGTTTGGCTTTAATGCCGGCAGTGCTCTGACCTCCGGGGGCTTAGCCGCGAGCGCGTTTGTTGCCACTAATATTTCGGCGGCGACTGCTGCCTTCACCTGGATGATGCTCAGCTGGTTCCACCGCCGTCCCAGCCTTCTCGGTACCGCCACAGGTGCAGTTGCCGGACTGGTAGCGATCACCCCGGCTGCCGGCTTCGTGCCACCACTAGCAGGAATACCAATAGGTATTGGCGCAGCAGTGATATGCTATTACTGCATGCTCTTCAGGATGAGGCGTGGTATCGACGAATCCCTGGATGTATGGGCAGTTCACGGTATGGGAGGCACTTGGGGCGCCCTAGCGACGGGGATTTTTGCTAGCGTGGCCGTGAACTCGGCTGGTGCCGATGGTTTGCTTCTGGGCAATGCCCTACAGCTTGCCAGGCAACTCGCCGGAGTTGCTGCGGTATGGGCCTTTGCCTTTGGGGGTACCTGGATTTTAGGGAAGCTAGTTGACGCCACCATCGGACTGAGAGTTAGTAGGGCGGAAGAAACGCTGGGTTTAGATATCTCGCAACATGGCGAAAGGGCATATGGAGGGGCGCTGAGATGAAGAAAATAGAGGCCATTATTAGGGAAGAAAAACTGGAGGCTGTTAGAAAGGCTCTTGAGGATAACAGTTATTTCGGTATGACAGTTAGCGAAGTGAGCGGCAGAGGTCGACAAAAGGGACTATCGCTGCAATGGCGGGTTGGAGAATACCGAGTGGACTTCCTTCCTAAGCTTAAGATCGAGGTTGTTGTCTTGGACGAGGATGTGTCCAAAATTTTGTATGCTATTACTAACAGCGCCAGAACTGGCGAGATGGGAGACGGGAAGATATTTGTCTTTCCTCTTGATAACGCAGTGCGTATCAGGACTGGAGAAGATGGCGACAACGCTATATAAAAGGAGATTAAAAACCAAAAAAAGGAGGGCAGAAATGGAAAACAGAAGCAGCGAGGAAAGCAAAGAGTATGTTCTCAAGATGGCTAAGGAGCAAGATGTTAAATTCGTCAGGATGTGGTTTACCGACATTTTGGGTATTTTGAAAAGCTTTGCCATTACTGGGGAGGAACTGGAAGGTGCTCTGGAGCAAGGGATGGGTTTTGATGGTTCCTCTATTCAGGGCTTTGCTCGGATCGACGAGAGCGATATGGTGG
>CAZYNG010000133.1:0-3077 GCA_964648615.1 uncultured Dehalococcoidales bacterium
CCCCAGATATGGATGAAGCCAGGAGAGGCACTCTGGTCAAAGGCGTCACCTTTATCATAAGTAGCCAGGCTGTAATCATAAAGGGAATAAGGCGATTTTCTGCCTACCACCTGGCAATTGCCCTTGTGAAGCTTAACCTTTACTTCTCCGGTAACATATCTTTGGGAACTATCCACATAGGTAGCCAAATCTTGGCGAAGTCGGGAGAACCATAACCCATTATAAACAAGGTCAGCATATTCACCAGCCACAATATTGTTGAAACGAAGCTGGTCTTTGGATAGAGTTATTGCTTCCAGTGCCTGGTGAGCTTTAGTTAACACGGAGGCTGCTGGTATTTCATATATCTCTCTTGACTTTATGCCTACTAATCTGTTTTCAACATGGTCAATTCTGCCCACGCCGTGTTTGCAGGCTATCTCATGAACTTGCTGGATGAGCGCCACCCCATTCAGTCGCTGCCCGTCAATGCTTATTGGTATTCCTTCATCAAAACCGATGGTGATGTAATCAGCCTCATCCGGTGCCTCCTTGGGTGACTTTGTCCAGGTAAAGACATCATCAGGAGGTTCAGTCCACGGGTCCTCGAGAACGCCGCATTCGATGCTCCTGCCCCATAAATTCTGGTCGATGGAATAAGGGCTGGCTGCAGTGATAGGAACAGGGATATTATGGTTTTGGGCATATTCAATTGTTTGCTCTCGGGTCATATTCCACTCTCTAGCCGGCGCTATTATCGTGAGTTCGGGAGCTAAGGTTGCCACGCTCACATCAAATCTAACCTGGTCATTGCCTTTACCGGTACACCCGTGAGCTACCGCCACGGCGTTTTCCTTTTTAGCTGTCTTGACTAACAGTTGAGCAATAAGAGGGCGCGCTAGAGCCGTGGCTAAAGGATATTGCCCTTCGTAAATAGCATTGGCTTTGAGGGCAGGAAAGACGAAGGAATTAATGAAGGGTTCCCTGGCATCAATGACAAATGCCTTTATCGCTCCAAGGTTGAGTGCTTTCTGCTTGATAGCTTCAAGGTCAGCCACATTGCCTATATCCACGGTAAGGGTGATGACATCCATATTATATTTTTCTTTCAGCCATTTTATGGCTACCGAGGTATCCAAACCACCGCTGTAAGCCAATATTACTTTGTCCATTCGCTTCCTTTCTCAGTGAAAATATTTCTCAAAATGTTGATTGCTATATCTACCTCCTTTTCAGTGATAATGAGAGGAGGCATAAAACGAATAGCATCCGACTTCACTTTGTTGATCAGTAAGCCTTTGTCAAGGCAAGCTGCAACTACTTTCTGAGCAATTTCATGGTCAAATTCCATAGCTAGCAAGAGTCCCTTGCCTCTCACTTCGGTGACGAAGCTGAATTGCTGTTTCAGTCCTTGCAATTTAGCCATAAAGTAAGCTCCAGTTTGCTGCGCCTTCTCAGGTATGTCGTTATCGATGATATATTTCATGGTAGCGTAGGCGGCAGCGCAGACCAGTGGATTGCCGCCAAAGGTAGTGCCGTGCTCACCTGGGGTGAAAACCGAGGCTTTTTCTTTGGCTAAAAAGGCACCGATGGGCACACCGCTGCCTAACCCTTTGGCTAAAGTCATTATATCTGGCTCAACATTACATTGCTCGTAAGCGAAGAGAGTGCCTGTCCGACCGATTCCAGTTTGAATCTCATCTAAAATGAAAAGGATCCCCTTCTCGTGGCACCAGTCTTCTACCTTTTTAAGATAGTCTTCATCTGGCACATTGACTCCGCCTTCTCCCTGGACTGGCTCCAGCATTATCCCACAGGTTTTCTCATTTGTCGCTCTCTTTATTGCCTCAATGTCATTATACTCAACGTTTATGAAACCGTCAGGCAAAGGAGTATAAGGTTGCTGGAATTTCTCCTGTCCTGTAGCTGCGGTCATAGCTAAGGTTCTGCCGTGAAAGGAACCATAGGCTGTGATAATTTCATAAGCACTGTTGAGATGAATTTTGCCGTATTTCTTGGCTAGCTTTACTGCACCTTCATTAGCCTCAGCACCGCTGTTGCAGAAAAAGATTCTATCGAGGCAGCTATTTTCTACCAGAAGCTGGGCTAACTTTACCGCCGGGATGGTATAGAACTGGTTGGATGCCTGTATAAGCGTTTTGGCTTGCTCTTCCAAAGCATTCACTAATGCTGGATGGCAGTGCCCCAGACTATCCACAGCCCAGCCACCAACGAAGTCAAGGTATTGTTTGCCCCTGTCGTCCCATGCCCAAGCTCCTTCTCCACGAACCAATGTTACCGGAAGCCTGGTTACTGTGTTCAAAAACAGCTTGTCCGCCAGTGTTTGCCAGTCGTTACTTTGGGACAATGCTTGTTCCTCCAATTCCATTCTTCAGCTCATTAAGCAAAGCGTGAGACATTTTACCATTGATAATACGCGCAATAGATGTTACTGAAAGGGCTCTGATGCTCGCTTCTATTTTGGGGAACATCCCTCCAGAAGCTGTACCAAGTTTGAGCATTTCGTTTGCCTCATCAATATTAAGCCTGGAAATTACCTTTCCTGAGCTATCGTAGATGCCATCGACATCGGTAAGGAAGATGAGTTTCTGAGCAGCCAGGGCAGCAGCTATCTCACCAGCAGCAGTATCACCATTGATATTGAGCAATGTTAGCTTTCCGTTAACTTCCCCAAAGCTTATTGGTGCTACCACAGGCATATATCCTGATTGTAGCAGTATGTTCAACGGGGCAGGGTCGGTAGCTATAATTTCACCGGTGTAACCTAGCTCGGAATCCTTGAGCTTTGCCCGGAGCAAATTGCCATCACTTCCGCTTATGCCTATTGCTTTTCCCTTCAGGGCTTGAATAGCTACCACCAGTTCTTTATTAACCAGGCCGCCAAGTATTGCAGTAACCACTTTCAGGGTCTCGGCATCGGTAACCCTCAGCCCATTTATAAAGCTGGTGGACATGCCAAGCCTGGCGAGCCAGCTAGAAACTTCTTGAGCACCGCCATGAACCACCACTAAAGGCACACCTTGCTCTTGGAGTGCTACCAGGTCCTCCAGGACAGTATCCCGGTTGCCTAAAGTGCT
>CAZYNG010000134.1:0-3032 GCA_964648615.1 uncultured Dehalococcoidales bacterium
TTACCTTGCCCCATATTCCTATCTTGTCGTCTTTGATGATGATTATGCCGTATAACCCCGGGATGTCTTTGGCTTTCTCAATTGCTTGAGGGATATCATCGATACTTGTGATAGTGTTGCCTACGGTAGTGGCTATAGCATCTGCCAGAGGTGTGGAAGGCGAGAGGGCGACCACAGCGTCAGCGCAGCCCAGGCTTAAGGAATGCCCCACAGTTCCCGATGAAGTGCATATCCCCAGAGGTGTTTCCTGGGGCTTGATTTCCAGGGCGATTTTGCCAGTAGAGGAAGACTCTCCGGCATAGATGCCCACCAGCCTTTTTTTCGATGTTTTCAGGAATATATCGCCTCCATTTTCCACGATTATCTCGGGCGAAAAGGGGAGTAAATCCTTGCCCACAGCTTCAGCGATGGCACCAGCTACAGCAGACATGGGACCAATGTTGGCTACTTCACTTGCTGTTGTCATTGCTTTGACAATAGCTGGAGCATTCTGTTCTGCTGGATATGGCTCGAGGGTCGTCAAAAACAAGGGATGGTGATCAATATATTGTTCCAGGGAGCGGCGATGTTTTATCACTGATTGGAGCGCCTTGGTTTTGAGATTGTGGTGTGCTCGGATATACAGGTTGGTCTGTTCTACCACAACATTGAAGGAAACCAGGTCATTATCCTTGACCCAATTACGGTAAAGCATTTAGAAATATAATTCCATAGCTCGAGGAGGACAGGCTTTAACGCATAATTCACAAACCACGCATTTGTTATGGTCAAAAAGCACCTTTCTTGTTTTAGGGTCTAGAGTGAAGGCACCAGTGGGGCATAGGTTGATACATGCTCCGCAGTGGGTGCATCTGGCTTCATTGCGAACTACATCCTGGCTCAAGGATTGAATTTTCACTCCAACCTCAGTAAGGTACTGGATACCTTTGTCGTAATTTCTCTGGTCACCGCTCAACTCCAGAACCATCAGCCCCTCTTCTCCTGGTGTAACGGAGGCTTTGATGATATTGAAGCTGAGGTCAAAGTCCTTAACCAGGCGGTATACTATAGATTGATTGGTAATGCGAGGGGGAAAGTGCAGCACTATTCTTCTTGAAATCGCCATTTTTGCTACTCCATTACTGGTCTTTCCTTGAGTGGTTTAATGGTTATGCCTGATTCTGTTCCGGGTAGAGGAGCTACCGGCTCGGTAAGCAAAAATTCACCTTTTTCTATCCATACTTTCAGTATGCTAGCAATTTCCTGAGCTTTATAATGGCTGGACAAAGAGGCGGTGGGGACATCCTTTCCTTGAATTTTTATGTGCCCAGTTTTCAACTCAGCATAGCTCACTTTTCCTAAATTACTTGCCTCCATCTTGGGGTAGGCTTCAGAATAGTCAATGATGGGGGCGAAGATGGCAGCATCGGTTACCGTGGTGTAGCGCAAAATCTCTTCAGAGAGTATCGGAATGGGAACGCCTATGCCTACAGTCAGGGTGCAGCCATAGCCAAGCATGCTAGTCCCTACCAACCATTCAGGTTTCATCTGTTTCAAATCACCAATCACTGCTAAACTTCCCGCAGGCTCTAAGGGCACTCCATTATCTCCTCGGGGGACGTTGGGATTGTGTTGCGTGCCATACCAGGCAACATAGCCTAATCCACCGCCCAAGAATATCTTAGTTCCTATGCCTATAGTTTTATAATAGGGGTCATTAAGCAAAGGAGAAAGTTGTCCCGAGGTGCAATAGTTGGCGTTGCTCAGCTGTGGCTTCAATACTCCCATATAGGTGTAAATCATTCGCTCTGATAGGTTTACCCCGACTTCATAGTTCTGGTAGGCGTTTCTTATGTTAAACAGGGTGGCATTATTGATGTCGTTGATGTTAATCCAGGTTTCCAGCTTTCTTCGGGGGTAGCAGTCAGTGCCGTGAGCAATAGCCTCTAACCTGATGTCCTTTCCGGCTACCAGCTCTTCAATGACATGTCCACCGCCGTATCTGAATTCGCCGGGATAGATTTTGTTTCTGGGGTCATCGTCGGGCAAAGCAGTTGCCCCGAGGAAGATATCCACAGCGGCCAGACCGGTGTAAGCCGGGACGTCGTTTAGATAGACTCTGCCGCCGCCAAACTTTATCCGTGGACTGGAATGACCAATATTAAGGAATAGGCCTGAAGAACACATTGGGCTGAAGGTGCCAGTGGTAACGACATCAATTTCTTTGGCTGCCTTGCTAACGCCCTTTTCTTGGGCAACAGCAATTACCTCCTCAGCAGTTACCACTACCGCCTTTCCTTGCCTGATTTTCTGGTTGATTTCGGCGATTGTCTTTGCCATCGTTATTTCAGTAATTCTATAGCCAGCTCAGCTGCTCTTCTGCCGGATAGAAGCATGCCTCCAAATATTGGGCCCATCCTGGGTAAGCCGAAGACGGCACTTGCTGCCATCCCGGCGACTATCAATCCGGGATAAACCTCTTTGGTGTTTTCCACAATCTGTTTCTCGGCTATTTCAGCCCACATCGGTTTCTCACCAATTATGTTTCCTGTAGGTGTCCTTAGATTAGCGCCTATTTTCTTGGTGACCAACTGGCAAACCTCACAATCGTGTCCAGTGGCATCGACCACTAGCTTAGCTCTCATAGCCAGGGGGTCGATATGTAGATTTGCTGTGGACACAGGGCTCCAGTTTAATACCAGTCCGCTAACCTTGTCGTTTTCTCTGATAACCACATCTTCAACATTGACCAGGTTGAATATCCCGGCTCCAGCTTTTGCAGCTTGCAAGCAAAGGGCAGAAGCCATCTCTATGGCGCTGGCAACATAGTAGCCTTCCTGGTATTTGGTAGTGGCGATGTCGAATTCATCAAGTATTTCCTTGCCTTCATCCTGAACTACAATTTTGTTGAACATCATGCCACCTCCCCATATGCCACCACCGATACTCAGCTTCCTTTCAAAGATAGCGGTGTTTACCTTTTCCTTTGCCAGGTAATAGGCAGCAACCATTCCTGCCGGTCCAGCGCCGACTATGGCAACGTCGAGCTCCAT
>CAZYNG010000135.1:0-3007 GCA_964648615.1 uncultured Dehalococcoidales bacterium
TTTCACCAACACACAAGATAGGCTTCAGTCCGAAATCCAGAGCGGCTTGCACTTTCTTATTAATTACCTCATCTGTCTCGCCAAAGCACCAGCGCCTCTCAGAATGCCCTAAGATAACGAATTCTACGAGCTCTTTAAGCATTAGGGGAGATATCTCCCCTGTGTAAGCCCCCTTTACTTCAAAATACATATTTTGAGCCCCCAACTTCACAGAGGAGCCTTGGAGTATCTTGCCCACTGCAGTTAAAGAAATAAACGGCGGGCAAACTACTTTCTCTATCCCTTCTATTTTATCCAACCTCTCTCGCATAGAAGAAGCAAGTTCCTCAGCTTCAGCTACCGTGGTGTTCATCTTCCAATTACCGGCAATTAAAGGAATACGCATGATAGACTCCTATTATTTTTCCTGATCTAACAGGGCTTCTACCCCGGGCAAGGGAGCACCCTCCAGAAACCTCAAACTCGCCCCACCACCTGTAGAGACATGGGTCATTTTATCAACTAACCCCATTTCCTGAACCACCTCGGCGCTGGAGCCACCCCCGATGATAGTGGTGGCATTACTGAGAGTGGCAAGTACATTCACCAATGACCTGGTGCCGTGGTCGAAAGGAGGCACTTCATAAACACCCACAGGACCATTCCATACAACGGTGTGGCATTTTCTCAACACATCTGAAAAAAGCTCAATGGTGTTTGCTCCAATATCTACGATTGAACTATCAGCTGGAAGCCCCTCTATAGACACAAGCTGGCCGCTAACACCACGGGTAATTGCTGGCGCTACCACCACATCCACAGGTAATAAAATCTTAGCAGTCCACTCCCCAGCTGCCTCCTGCAATAACTCTTTAGCTAGATCTAATTTGTCCTCCTCCACGGTGGATTTGCCCACTTTATACCCCTGCGCTTTCAAAAAAGTAGCTGCCATACCACCACCGATAAGTAAGACATCCACCCACCTTAACATGTTCTGTAACAACCCCATTTTGTCGCTCACTTTGGCACCACCTACCATACAACCAAACGGGCGTTTTGGCTCGCTTAATAAACAGCCTAATACTTCCAATTCCTTCTCCAACAGAAAACCAGCCACTGCTGGCAAATATTGAGCCACACCAACGGTAGAGGCATGTGCTCTGTGGCTGCTTGCAAAGGCATCATCAACATATAAATCAGCTAACTCAGCCAGCTCTTTAGCGAAGGAAGGATCGTTTGCCTCTTCCTCAGGGTGAAACCGGAGGTTTTCCAAAAGGAAGACGTCTCCTTCCCTAAGCATTTCCACCTTGCTTTTCACCTCTTCACCCACACAATCATTGGCGGTCACAACGGGCAACTCCAGAAGTTCTGACAACCGTCGCGCTATCGGCGCCATTCGTAATCCTTCAACAACTCTGCCCTTAGGACGCCCTAGATGAGAGCAAAGTATTACCTTTGCTCTATGCGTAACAAGATACCTAATGGTAGGCAGTGATGCTTGAATACGACTATCGTCGGTAATAACACCTGTCTCCATATCCAGTGGCACATTAAAATCAACCCTAACTAAAACCCTCTTCCCCTCAACAGACATATCCTTAACAGTCTTTTTTTGCATCTTTGTACCTAGTAGTCGCGTTCCAACAAGAAGCTCGCCATCTCTTCCAACGAAGTCTGACGTGATAAATCTAAACTGCTTATTCCCAATTTCGCCAAAGCTTGACGATGATATCGTCCTATCAACTTTTCACCATGTTTACGCGCCCCTGAGCAGTCCAGGATTTCCACCACCATGGCAACATCCTCATTTGAAATAACCTCCTTCGAGTAAAGCGCTTCTAGCTTTTCACGGTCACTATCCTCACAATTCTCAAAGGCGTAGACCACCGGTAGTGTTTTCTTCCTCCGTGAAATATCTTCTTTCACCGGCTTCCCGATCTCCTCCTCCTTTCCCCAGATACCCAATACATCATCCTGAATTTGATAAGCCATACCCAGCTCTTTACCGAACCCGTAGAGAGAATCCACCACTTTATCATCATCCGCAGCTAAACATGCCCCTATAGCAGTTGATGCAGCCATTAACGCTGCCGTCTTCTTAGCTATCATATCAAGATAGTCCTTCATAGTGACATCAAGACGGCTTTGATAAGCAATATCAAGATATTGCCCCTCACAAAGCTCCAGGCAAGCTTTATTCAACAACTGAGCCGCAGTCAACACTTTTTGCTCGTCTATACCATTATACCTTAGTTTGAACAAGGCTGAGAAGGCCAGGGCAAACATGGCATCGCCGGCATTTATCGCCTGTGACTGACCCCATATCTTCCACACGGTGGCGCGGTGATGGCGTTGGGAGCTAACATCTTGAATATCATCGTGAATCAAGGAGAAATTATGAATGAGCTCTAGCGCTGCCGCGGCAGGCATTATCCGCATTGCATCCCCTCCTACTGTCTGGCAACTAAGCAAGCAAAGGAGAGGACGAATAAACTTCCCCGCTTCCCGATGGCAAGGGCGACCCTGCTCATCCTGCCACCCCATGTGGTATCGCAATACATCATAAAAAGTCAGAGGATTGCTGCCAACAACCTCCTTCAGCGCCGATTCTATCCGTTGCTGGTAAGGTTGCAAATCTTCAGCTAGCCTCTTGTTGCTTCCCATCAACTCATCTTAATGGGGAAGGGGGGATTCGAACCCCCACGCCTTTCGGCACATGATCCTAAGTCATGCTCGTCTGCCAATTCCGACACTCCCCCAATGCAGAATCTCGTTCCACTGAACAATACTATTCTACCAAACGTACCTTAACTCTCATAACTCATCACCGATTTTCTGCTCCTTCAGCTTATCTTCATACCCCTGAGCATTCCCATGTATGCAGCAACACTTAACTCCCAAGTATAGGTGGAAGCACCAAAAGAAAAACTAGGTCTAGGATGGCGACAAGAACTTAACCCATCTTACAAGAACAGACATTTTGTGGTATGCTTTGCACCAGGCATTATTTGTTATTCCAAAGTATTTC
>CAZYNG010000136.1:0-2973 GCA_964648615.1 uncultured Dehalococcoidales bacterium
GTAAAACACATTCTCATTTTTATGTTGCTGATACAACTGCCCAATGGAGCTGTCTTTATCAATAAACCCTATTATCAGGCATCCACCTGGCTTTAATATTCGGTATGCCTCGTTAAATGCCACTTCCACATCATCCAAGAAGCAAATTGTCGTGACCATCGTGGCAAAGTCGAACTGCGAGTCACGGAAAGGGAGGCTTTCGCCTACACCACCGATGACCTCAATTCCCCTCGCTTGGGCTATTTCCATCATCTTGCTCGATGGTTCGAGCCCGAGCTTGATTCCCAAAGGCGCTGCAAACCGACCACTGCCGACACCAATTTCGAGACCATTCCCATGCTGGGGCAATAGCTTCCTTATCGCTTGAAGCTCCGACTCGTAGGCGAATTTGTGCCTGTCAAACCACTGTTCGTACTGCAGTGGGTGTTTCTCAAACGGTTCAATCCTTGCCATATTACATCCCTGAGCATAAAATAATACTCCTTGTGGGGCTTGTTAGGCTAATATGATTAAAGCGGTCTGTTTTGATTTACACGAAACCCTGGCGCATTATCAACCTCCGCGCGAAGCAGTGTGTGCCACAGCCTGTCATGAGCGTGGCTTTGAGGTATCTGTTGAGGCACTGCGTAAATCCCTCCACCAGGCTGATGCCTGGTGGCAGAAGGAAAATTCCCGTTCTCCGATAAGCAAAAGAGCACCAAAGGAGAAATCTGCCGCTTATAGTGAATATGGGCTCAGAGCCTTGAGAGGAGCTGGCCTGGAGGTTAGTCGTGATGTCGCGTTTCAAATATTAATGAAGGTATTCCAAAATGGCTTGAAATTCGAGCTTTACGATGATGCCCTGCCAACGTTAAAACACCTCAAGGAACACAATCTCATTCTGGGGCTGATATCCAATGTTGGCCAGGAAGCAGCTTCAATATACCAGAATTTAGGGCTACAGCCTTATCTCGATTTCCAGGTAACTTCCTTTGAAGCAGGACATGATAAACCTGATCCAGAGATATTCTTGACCGCCCTTGAAAAAGCTCAGGTTAAGGCTGAAGAGGCAATGTATGTTGGCGACCAATATGATCTAGACATTGTTGGCGCCCGTGGCGTTGGCATGAAGGCAGTGCTCATTGACCGCAATGATTCGTTCCCTGAGATCACCGATTGTCCCAGAATTCACAGCCTGACAGAGGTTGTAGAATACATTTAGTAAACCAACACGCTACTCAGGGATAACAACATTAACCAAGAGCTATCTTGATTTCGAGGATAGCCTCCCCCTCAACGCTTTCAGATTCACCACGTCCTCTTTGTTATATTGCAGCAACAAAGCCAGGGCATTGTAGTCGTGGTCGATTTTATATCTCCACCACAACTCCACCGCTTCCACCCCATCGATGCCCTGTAGCTGCCGGGGAATACCCAGTTGTTGCTCTACCGCCTTGAGTCCCCCAAACAAATTGTTCTCCCAGCAGTCATACATCAGGTCGTGGTGCCCAAACCTGGCTTCAAGATCCATGCCCATAGAAGTGTGAATAAAAGGAAAGTCAAATCTGCTGCCATTATAGGTATAGATTGTATTCACACCCTCAAGGGCTTTGAGAAGGTTATCTCCGGTCACTTCTTTATCTACTAATTGAATAACTTCGTCATTCTTGCCATCACAGCGATAAATACCGATTACGGTTATAGCGTCAGAAAAGAGAGATAAGCCGGTGGTCTCGATATCCAGGTAGGCCTCAAGCAACAAATACATTAGCTCCTTCCGGCCAAATAGAAGCCGTTACCTCAACTATTCCCCAGGGCATTACGCCTTGCCAGCTCTGGTAGAGAAGGTGCGTCACTTTTAACCAGGCAAGGTGTGCGCTCTTTCTTACCTCTGTGTTCAGGTAATCTTGAGGACATTGAACCTGCAACTATTATAACACAGGGGTTAACAATCAATACTCGCAGAAAGGAGGCGAAGCTTTAAATGAGGCCCCGCTTTTCCAAAATCCACAGTATGCCCGGGACTCTAATGTCCAGCTCGGTATCCTCGGGAAGGTTCAGCAAGAAATCACTTATTTTATCCACCGGAATTTTTAAAACTCCAATTTCCTCGCCAATTTCCTTCCCTTGCCTCCCCACAAACTCTACCTCAGGGGCAAGGAAGTGCATTGCTCTGGTGGCAGTTAGGACGGGGGACACCGGCACTGAAATGATAGGAATGAGCCTTTCCGCCCTGTAGCCCGTCTCCTCCAGAAGCTCCCTCTGCGCAGTCTCTTCCTCACTTTCTCCTTCTCTGTCAGTAAGCCCGGCAGGAAACTGGATGACGAAAGATTCCAAAGGAACTCTCCAGTTTCTCTCCAGAACTACTTCTCCGTCCTTAGTCAAGGCGACAATCACCACCGCTCCCCTACCATATATGTTCTTTCTCTGCACCGCTTCCCAGGTGCCTCCCTCGCCCGTATCGGTGTTAAACTCTTTCCTCACCACCTGCAGATATTTCCCCTCAAAAACAACCTCTCTCTTTGTAATTCGCATTTTCAATCGCTCCTTTTCATAAAGATATCCTACCCCTTTGTTATTGTTCCTGAATAGGTGAAGGAACGCCGTTTCAGTTTTACCCACCTCCCCTCATCAATACCAATCAGGTTGCCACACTGACACTTAATCTCACTTCCATCCCTAACACTGTAATCCTCAACTATTCGGGCCTTCCAGCAATGTAATAAGTGCCCCTTCCCCACCTTCACGTATTTAAAGATTTTGCCCTTACACTGAGCGCATTTTATCACTATCATTCTATATCTCTTCGACGTCAGTTAAATTACGTTGAACTCTGTGTTTCATAGTGGATTTCTTAAGACCGTTCAGAAAGTAGCTAGCTGGGTCGTCAGGCTGACGTTTCCTGGTTGCCTCGATAAGCCTTTCCAAGACGCCAACGGGGTAGCGGTAAATTAGCTTTCTAACTGAGCCGGCACTGATACCAAACTCAAGCAG
>CAZYNG010000137.1:0-2903 GCA_964648615.1 uncultured Dehalococcoidales bacterium
CAAACAGGCTGTTTTTGGCATACTGAAAACAGCTACATCTTTTTAGTTTCCACGGCGTTAGTAAAAATGAGCGGGAGGTTAATATGAAGTATAACAAGGTTACCGATGAAACTATCCGAAAGCTCAAGGACATAGTTGGGGATGATAATATCCTCTCAGAACATCTCATGGATTATGGACACGACGAGACGCATATATTGGACTGGGTGCCTCCCGAAGTTGTTGTGAAACCGAGAAGTAGAGCAGAGGTATCTGCGATATTAAAACTGGCTAATCAGGAAATAATTCCTGTTACTCCCAGGGGTGGTGGGACAGGACTATCCGGCGGCGCAGTCCCCATTTACGGTGGTATTCTCCTTTCACTGGAGCGAATGAATAAAATCCTGGAGATAGATGAGGAAAACTTTTTGGCTGTACTCGAGCCAGGCGTCACCTTAGCTGAGTTATATAAAGCTGTGGAGGATAGAGGGCTTTACTATCCTGTCTATCCTGAAGAGGAGGGTGCCACCATTGGGGGAAATGTGGCAACGAATGCTGCTGGTATGAAGGCGGTGAAATATGGCGTCACCAGGAACTATATCATGGGATTGGAAGCTGTACTTCCAAATGGTGCAGTGATAGAGACAGGTGGGAAATATGTAAAGAATTCCACTGGCTATAATCTGACTCAACTTCTGGTAGGCTCTGAGGGAACCCTGGCCGTGGTAACCAGGATTATACTGAAGTTAATCAAGAGGCCAAAGAACAGATGCTATCTAATTCCTACCTTTGAATCGCTTGAAGGTGCAATAGACACTGTTCCAAAGATACTCAAAGAAGGTATAGTCCCGGTCGCCATTGAATTCATGGTGGGCATTGCTATGCAACTGTGCCAGAATTATACGGGCATAAAACTTCCCATTCCAGAAGCGCCGAATTACCTCATTGTAATCATTGAATCGGACAGTGAAACTGAGCTTGCGAATCTTACTAAGCGGGTTAATGCCATCTGCTTAGATAATGGCGCCTCCGATGTTTTCATTGTGGACGCGGAGAAAGATATGAAAAAGGTGTCCGATGTCAGAGCAAAGCTGCACTTTGCCGTGAAATCGCTGGGACTGGAAGATATAGGCGATGCTGTGGTTCCGAGGAGTAAGATTCCTGAATTCATGAAAATGTTGGGTGAAATAACGCGGAAGCATGGTATTCTGGTAAGCGGCAGCGGGCATGCTGGTGACGGGAATGTGCACTTCAGCGTCATCGCCTTTGGTACACCGGAGGAGGAGTTCAACCGTAAGTTGCCTGAAATTCTCACTGATGTATTCAAAGGAAGTGTATCGCTAGGAGGCACCATCTCCGGCGAGCACGGAATTGGCGTTACCAAGAAGAAATATGTTCCCATTGCGATAAAACAAGAGCAGATAGAGCTTATGGGGAAGATAAAAAGAGTTTTTGATCCAAGCTACATCCTGAACCCGGGGAAGATTTTTGATTAGCAGGATGATTTTAGGTGTTGATGAGGCAGGTAGAGGCTGCGTGATTGGTCCGCTGGTTATCTGTGGTGTGCTGGCAAGTGAGGAAACCATAGAGCGGTTCAGGGAAATAAAGGTCCGAGATTCCAAGCAATTAAGCCGAAAAAAGCGAGAGCAGCTAGGTCCTGAGATAGTGAGCCTTGCGGAAGATTTCATGCTCATCAAGATAAGTCCCGTTGAAATAGATGAATGGTTACGTGTGCCAGGTCTTAATTCATTAGAGGCACGGAAAACTGCTGAAATAATTTCTCATTTAAAGCCGCTGGTCGCCTACATTGATGCTCCCGGTAAGGGTGCGCGTGGCTATGCAAGGTTAATTAACTCAGCAATTCATTGTGAAACTCAAGTCATAGCGGAGAACTTTGCCGACCGGAATTATCCTGTAGTGAGCGCTGCCTCTATACTGGCTAAAGTTCATAGGGATAAGGTGATACGGGAACTACATATTGAGTATGGTGACTTTGGCTCCGGTTACCCCTCAGATAGGAAAACAAGGGAATTCCTCACACAATATTATCATCGGCAGGGAAAGTTCCCCGACATAGTTAGAACCAGATGGGCAACGGTTACAAGGATAACCAGCCCCCAGAAAGCTTATCTGGAAAGTTCGTCCGTTCAGAATTAGACAAGGATGAATTCTTTGATTGCTTTGAAGTAACGCTCCATTCCCACTAGCATTATATCGTTGTGCTCAGCATCGGGGATGATAACCAGGTTCTTGTTGCTCGAGGCGGTATTCTCAAACAGAGCTTTACCTTCAGTGGGGGGGATAAGGCTATCATATTCACCGTGGATAATGAGCGTTGGTATGGTAATGGTTCGCATCTTGGTGAGGTTGGGAAATTCGGCATCCGTTAGTCCCAGGGATTCAGTGGGAAGTCCTAAGTGCAGAAGAAGGTTGATGACACTGGCGAAGCCGCTCTCGATAATGAGCCCCTTTAATTGCTTCTGGTAGCGGTGGGCTATTTCGATGGCGGAAGCGCTTCCTAAGGAGCGACCCATCACGAAGATGTCGTTCTTGTAATCGTTTTCATCCAGGATGTTGGCGAATGCCTTAAATATCGCCGGGGCATCTGAAATCATATTGCTGAAGGTAGGTCTTCCCTGGCTTGCGCCATAGCCTCGATAGTCTGCCACGAATAGATTGATACCAAGTTGGTTATATATCGGGGCGATGTGGTCATAGTCGCTGACCACCTCACCATTGCCATGAAAATAGATGAAAGAGGGTGCTCTCTGGCTATAAACATAAAAGCGGCAGGAAATGGAGACATCACTATCTATGGGAATGAGATAGTCGCTCGCATTAGCGGGAGCTTTAGTAACATCTTTCCTGGGGAAAAAGATGAAGGAAAGGACTTCTGGCTGGTCCAGGATGGAATAATCAGCTTG
>CAZYNG010000138.1:0-2860 GCA_964648615.1 uncultured Dehalococcoidales bacterium
AATGGTATACGGCTTTGAACGGATAGGTTAGCTGGCTCACACAATGAGGGACGGGACTGTCAACAGAAACTCACGCTTTTCGCCTGGTGAAGTAGCTTAACGCAAAGAGAAGGATGGCGCTTACTCCAAAGCCAATGAGGCCGAGGTCTTCTTTGAAAGGAACATCAACAGCGGGTATTTTACCTATCATCCCTATCGCTCCACCGCCTATCATTGCTGCCAGCGCCCCCTGCCAGGTTACCTTTAGCCTTTCCCTGTAAAATCCGGCAATCACAGGGACAACCAGGCCGCAGGTGAAAATGGTATAGGCAAAGAGGAGAGATGCGATCACCCCCTTCAAGGCTAAAGCTAATGCCAGCGCCAGAAGACCAAGGCCAACCAGGCTGAGACGAGTTAGTAAAACAGTCCTTCGTTCATCAATTGAAGGGCGCAGTCGCTTTAAGATGTCCTCAGTCAAAATGACTCCCTGACTTAAAAGGCAGGTATCCGCCGAGGACATCAACGCAGCAATCAAGGCGGCTAAAATTAAACCGCCCAAAGCGGGGGAAAGAACGCCGCTTATGAGCTGAGGAAAGGCTTGCTCGGGGGAAATCTGGGGATAGAGGACTTGAGCGCTCATCCCGATAAAAACGACAGCGAAAGCCAGGGGGATAAACAGGGTTGCCGCCAGGAAAGTTGACCTCCGGGCTGTTCCCTCATCCTTAGCACAGAAGAGGCGAGTATACATATCCGGTCCTACCACATAAGTTGCGCCAACAAGAATCAAAAATG
Source organism: uncultured Dehalococcoidales bacterium (assembly GCA_964648615.1). Taxonomy (GTDB): domain Bacteria; phylum Chloroflexota; class Dehalococcoidia; order GIF9; family AB-539-J10; genus CG2-30-46-19. The sequence goes on from CAZYNG010000138.1 coordinate 772, forward strand.
ATAGCAGCATCTTCCAGCTAAACTCGGGGCTTACCGGGAAGGAGAAATAGCCGGACGGAAGGGATGCCTTTAAGCCATCAATCCCTCCTATACCAGAAAGGGCAAGCCCTGCAGCTATAAAGATACCCAGGAAAAGTATCACCGCCTGGATAAAATCGGTGCGAATGATGGAGAACTGCCCACCAAGAACAGCGTAAAGTATCACCACCAGGCTGAAAATGACCATCCAGGAGGTAACAGAGGCCACCCCCAGGATAGACAAAACCTTTCCCGCGGCAACGATCTGTCCGGCAACCACACCCACCCAGGCAATAACGATGAGGATGGAAGCTGCCAAACCCACCACGCTGCCGTATTGTTTTCCTACAAGCTCGGGAAGGGTGTAGAGAGCGGCAGCCCTTACCTTCCGGGCAAAGAAGAATCCCAGAACCAGCAAGCCAATAGAGCCAACAAGAAGCCACCAGGCGCCAGTCAAGCCCTGCTGGAATCCCAAGCCAGCCATCCCCACCGTGGCAGAGCCACCAAGGGCAGTAGCTAGAAGCGACCCGGTGATTAAGGCGGTATTCCCCTGGCGATTAGCCACAAAGAAGCCGTCCTGACTTCCCGCCCTTCTCCTGCTCCACACTCCAACGCCGATTATGACCAGAAAATAACCGATGAGGATGAGCAACTGCGACATCTTTTACCTTAGATGAATGCAGTCTCCAGCGAGGGCAGCCCTCACCAAGCCGTCCTTATCCCTTATCAGAAGCGCCCCACTGGCATCAATGTCGATAGCCTGACCTTCCATTGTTTCACCCAGAGATATTACCCTCACCCACTTATTCAACGTGACAGAGAGGTTCTTCCAGTTCTCAAGCAGCTCAGTCCTGGTTAGCAAGGCATATTGCTCATTGATTTCCTTGACCAGCGAGCGTAAAAACTCCTTTCTGGAAATCTCCCTGCCCAACTCCTCCTTCAAAGAGGTGGCAGTGTGTTCAAGTTGAGAGATAGGTGAATTGGCATTTATTCCGATGCCCACGTTGACGAAATTCACGGTATCGGTCTCAGCATCCATCTCAGCCAGTATGCCACAGACTTTCTTTCCGTTTATCAAGACATCATTGGGCCATTTCAATTCAGCGTTCAAGCCAAAAAGCTTCCTGATGGTATTAGCCACAGCAACTGAGGCCATCAGATTTATCCTCGGAGCGTAAACCGGGCTTATCCTAGGCCTCAAAACAATGGTGAAGTAAATTCCTCCCTGCGGAGACTGCCACGCTCTACTTAGCCTTCCCCTTCCAGTGGTTTGCCTTTCAGCGATGACGAGCGTTCCCTCTTTCACACCTTTCCGGGCCAATTCCCGGGCAATATCCATGGTAGAGCTGACTTCGTGAAAATGATGAATCTTTGGCTCTAACTCAGGAAATTCACAGGGAAGCAACAAATCCGGAGAGGAAACCAGTCGGTATCCTCTGGGTGAAGCTTCTATTACATAGCCATCCCGCTTTAAGTCACGGATGTGCTTCCAGATAGAGACCCTGGAGGTACCCAGGGATTTACTCACCTTTTCACCGGAGATATATCCTTTAGCCTCACGAAGTGCCTTTAATATCTCCGCTTTCATTTCGTTAACCTTAATTCCATGAAGGTTAACGATAGATGAGCCTTCTGTCAAGCCCCCATTTCCCCACTGCTTCCCGAAGATTGCGGAGCCTGTTCCAAGTAAAACGAGGAATCTTGTGCCTCGCAATGACAGGGGGGCCTCGCAAGCCCCTTTAACTATCAACATGAGCCGTTCCCCATGTGTCATTCCGAGCCCTTTTATTTGTCATTGCAAGCCGAAGGCGTGGCAATCCGAAAGCTTAATCTCCTTACCTCTGCCCTTCAATGTGGTATTATGGACAGGAACAATACTAAGCGGTAGCGGTGGAATCCTCACAAAAATATAAAGTGCTTACCAGGTATGAGGCGGAGATCCTAAGAGCGGCTATCCCCGATGTACTGGGAGAGGATAGGGGACTGCCACCTGTAGATGCAGATGGAATTGTTCGGTGGATTGATACTCAATATCTGGCCAAGTCCACCTTCGAGTTCAGATTACTGTACC
>CAZYNG010000139.1:0-2823 GCA_964648615.1 uncultured Dehalococcoidales bacterium
GGCAGCCACCTCCGGTCCGCCGCTAACACATCCATAACATGGTGCCTTTCCTTCAGCTACTGCCCTGGCGAATTCTCCACAGCTTTTATATCCACATTTCCGATCATCTAACTTAGGCAAGACCTCATAGATTTTCCTTATCTTTTCTTTGATATCCTTCTTATCTACCACTGTTACTTCTCCTGGCTATGCTCAATTCATATCATTCGTATCGCTCTTAAAGGACATGCAGCCGAACAAGAGCCACAGCCTACACACATAGATGCATTATGCATGGGAAAGTCATACGGTTGTTCTTGGAAGAATGCCCTATGTGGGCAAGCATGACCAGCAGCGCAAATGCCGTGGTCGCATCTTTCGGGATGGCACTCATTAAAATCTATTGATGGGACTGGCTTTATAAGTATTTCCCCCTCCTATTCCCTTCCCTGTAATTCGATCGATAACTGGGATAACCTCTCATTTGCCTTTTCCATCTCTTGGGCTGCCTGTAATACGCTATTATAAATGGGGTCACTTTCTACGTCCTTGATTTTCTCTTTCCATTTCCTGAATTTCCTACTATCCAGTTTGTTATGCTCCACCCAGGAGTTTAAAAGCACTTCAAGCTTGCCCCTTTCATCACTTGGAAACCTTACGATAATCTCCTCAACTTTTGATCGGATCGCCTGCTCAGGAACTGCGCCCAGGATTTCGTCAACTTTCTGGCCATCAACAAAGAACATCTGCATAGGTATACTCATAATCTGGTATTTCATTGACGCCTGTTGATTTTCATCCACATTAATCATGCAGAATTTAAATCTACCTTCATATTCCTCTGAGAGCTTCTCGTATATAGGTATAACCATCTTGCATGGGCCACACCAGGGAGCCCAGAAATCGACCTCTGTAGGAAGGTCTGAATTCAGGACCTCCTCCTCAAAATTTCGATCCGTGATGTCTATTATTTTACTCATGCTACCTCCTTCTGATTGATCATTAAGCTGTAACTATAGTAGGGACATATCGTGCTTTCCTGAAATTCAGGAATCTGCACTTTCCAAGATTCTTATCATCATGACTAAGCGTCTGGGAAATCTCCTTTTCCAAGCGAAAGTCTGCATTTTTTATCTCATCCTCAGTCCCTGGCTCTATCAAGTTTGGCCAGACTGAAATCGAGAGAAAGGCGGAAGGTTTCATGATTCTGTAAATTTCACCTAGCAGTTTTTTTCTATCGTCTGCCTGCGGGAAATAGAAAGAATGAAAGACATCGAACAGGAGAACTACATCTGCAGACTCATCAGCTAAGTCGATTTCTAGTTTCCCCGATGTCTCCATTCTTTTTATATTTTTCAAACCCGCTGACTCCGCTTTTTGCATCAGTTCATCCAGAGCTTCATTATCCTTATCCAAGGCGTACACTCTTCCTTGCTCACCGACTATTTTGGCAACCGGAATGGTGTACATGCCCAAGCCACAGCCAAAATCCAGCACATTCTGACCGCTCCTAATCCCTATCTGTTGCAACATTTCAAGGGCTCGTGATTCTAGTTCCATTTCCAACCTCTTGAACATACTTAAAAGCGGACATGGCAGCAGTGACGCCATCTCCAACAGCAGCGGAGACCTGGCGTGGTGAGTTCCTGCGTATGTCTCCGGCAGCGAAGACGCCGGGAGCCGAGGTAGCCATCGTCTCATCAGTGATGATATATCCAGCATCATCAAGGTCTACAATTTTGAAAAAGCTCCGGCTATTGGGCATGAGCCCTACGGCAACAAAGACACCAGCAACCTCCAAAATGGAGTGCTGCCCTGTTTTAACATTGCGTAGTTTGAGCCCGCTTAGCAATTTCTCTCCCAGGATTTCTTCTACCACAGTGGTCCAAATGAACTCCAGCTTGGGCTGGGCAAATGCCCGCTCTCGAAGCACTTTTGCTGCCCTGAGCTGGTCTCGCCGATGTATTACATAAACTTTCTTAGCATGCCGAGTCAGTTCCAAAGCATCGGTGATAGCAGTATCACCTCCCCCAGCAACTGCCACTTCCCGGTCGCGAAAGAGGAAGCCATCACAGGTGGCGCAATAGGAAACACCATGGCCTGAGAGCCTTTCCTCACCAAGAACTCCCAGCTTACGATATTCCGAACCAGCAGCGATGATTATAGCTGCAGCTTCAAAGTTTCCCTCGGTAGTCGAGACGCTATAGGGTTGTCCTTGGGCAATGCCTGTAACCTCAGCAGTTACAATCTCTAGGCCATATTTGGTGGCCTGTTGGTGCATGAGCGAACCCAGCTCTAAGCCCGAGATGCCTTGGGGAAAACCGGGGTAGTTCTCCACCAGGGCAGCATTCACTATTTGACCTCCAAATACGCCCCGTTCGACCAACAAGCTCTTGAGGCCTGCCCGCGAGGTGTAGAGACCGGCAGTAAGCCCGGCAGGACCGCCTCCTATGATGATTACTTCATATTTTGCCATTGGCCCTCTTTCCCCGTAGTTTAGGTAAATGCTGGAGTCGCGCCTGGATGCAACCTGTGCCACTTAGCAAGCAGTTCGTCTCGACTTTCTACATGCTCTGGATCAAGCACAGCGGCATCTACCGGGCACACTTCAGCACACTTGGGTGATTCGAAGTTGCCCACACACTCAGTACATTTGTCGGGGTCGATTACATAAATCTCCTCCCCCTCTGAGATTGCTTCATTCTGGCACTCTGGTTCACAGGCGCCACAAGTGATGCACTCATCGGTAATTTTGTAAGCCATTTATTGACCTCCTTAATTTATTGTTATTTATGCTAAACCTTTCCAGCTCTCTTGCTCCATAGCCAAGAAAGCCAGACGCTC
>CAZYNG010000140.1:0-2768 GCA_964648615.1 uncultured Dehalococcoidales bacterium
TATGCTCTCAAGTATCTCCCTGAGTACAGCGGGCCATTTGTTCCCAAAATATCTCCCATCCAACCTCACCTGGGTATTGCCTGCTTTGATTGCCTTGCCATATTTGTCAGCCAGGGATAAGCGGGCAACTTCTCTTCCTTCCCTGAATTTGATTACCACATGATTACCCGAAGTAAAAATAGACTCCACCCCCAGTCTGGTAGCCACTGTTTTTACCTGCACCACATAAAGAAGATTTTTCACCACTTGCGGCAGACTGCCAAATCTATCCTCAAGCTCTCGCGTTATACCCTCTATTTCATCAATACACTCTATTTTTGCCAGTCTGCGATAAAGGCTTAGCCTGGTGTCTAAATCAACCACATATTCCTCGGGTATATAGGCGCTTAGCGGTAAAACTATGCTGGGGTATTGTTTCCCTTCCCCCTTAACTATTCCCCTCCCCTGAAGGGAGAGGCCAGGTGAGGATGCCCTCACCTCCTCCACTGCCTCAGCTAGCAATTGGCAATAGAGGTCAAATCCAACAGCAGCTATATGTCCGCTTTGCTTGACACCGAGAAGATTGCCAGCCCCTCTGATTTCCAGGTCTTTCATCGCAATGCTGAACCCAACCCCAAGCTCTGCAGCTTCAAACATAGTCTTGAGTCGTTCATGAGCCTGGTGCGTCAGCTGCTTGTTCCCATCGAACAGGAAATAACCGTATGCCTGGTTGATACCACGACCTACCCTTCCACGCAACTGATAAAGCTGGGTTAACCCAAACTTATCAGCATGGTCAACAATCAACGTATTAACATTGGGCATGTCCAAACCCAACTGAACAATGGTGGTGGTAACCAGGACATCGCTTTTGCCAGCAATAAAATCCGCCATCACCCTCTCCAACTTTTCCTCAGACATCCGCCCATGCGCTATTGCTATCCTCGCTTCAGGGACAAGCGACTGCAGCCTGCTTGCTACAAGAGCAATGCTGCTCACCCGATTATGAACGAAGAAGACCTGACCATTTCTTTCCAGTTCACGCAATGTTGCCCGGCGAACCAGTGCTTCGTCATAAGCACCAACATAGGTTTTGACTGCTAGCCGTTGCTCAGGAGGCGTCTCCATAATGTTCATGTCTCTCATACCGATTAATGACATGTGAAGTGTGCGCGGAATAGGAGTGGCACTGAGGGTAAGAACATCTACCTCTTTTCTCATCTGCTTCAGCTTTTCCTTTTGCACCACGCCAAATTGCTGTTCTTCATCAATTATCACCAAACCTAAATCTTTGAACACAACATCCTTTTGCAATAAGCGATGAGTGCCAATGCATACATCCACCACACCATTAGCCAATCCTTCCAGAATAACCTTTTCTTTCTCTGTAGAACAAAACCGACTTAGCATTTCTACTCTTACCGGAAAAGCCCCCAGCCTTTCCGTGAAGGTAATGAAATGTTGCTGAGCCAACACAGTGGTAGGGACCAGGATAGCCACCTGCCTATTATCCATTATTACCTTGAAAGCTGCCCGCACAGCCACTTCGGTTTTACCATAGCCCACATCGCCGCAGATAAGCCGATCCATCGGCTTGCCTTCTTCCATATCTCCCTTGACCGCTATAATCGCCTCAAGCTGATCAGATGTTTCCATGTAAGGGAAAGACGCTTCCAGCTCTTGTTGCCATAGTGTATCCTCGGAAAAGGCAAAACCCGGGCTTACTTCTCTCCGGGCGTAAAGCTCAAGCAGTTCCTGTGCAATATCAGCCACCGACTGCTTAACTCGCCTTTTGGTTCTTTCCCAGTCCGAGGTTCCCAGTCGACTCAAGGATGGCGACGGGACACCACCGACATATCGACTGACCCTTTCTATATGCTCAGTAGGTACATAAAGGCGGTCATTACCGGCATATTCTAGAATAAGATATTCTCGTTCAATACCATTGTCAGACATCTTAATCAGCCCACCAAATCTGGCAACACCGTGGTCGACATGGACCACATAGTCGCCTGGCATCAATTGAGGAAATAGCCAGCGCCGACGCAGTGGCATCTTTTTTGCCTGACGCGCTTGTTTCACGAAGCCGAACAGCTCAGCATCGGTAAGCAACGTTAATATATCTTCACCCACCCACCCACCAGCTAATGAACCCTGAACCAAGGTGATTGAACCTAAGGGCGGCACTTCATCTATTCGTGAAACCGGAGAAACATATATGCCCTGTTGTTGTAGAAGTTCAGCTAAACGGTTTGCCTGATGACTAACTGCAACCACCCGCTGTCTTTGTTCAATCATCTGCTTAGCATCATCGAGGAACATTTCCAACTTACCGCCGTAGCTTTGAGGCAGATCAAAAGGCAAAGATTGCTCACTACCGACACCCCAAGAGCTCAGCACCAGGCGATTCTTCGCCTTCAGTCTCGACTCGAGTTCGCTCCAGCCCAAATAGGCAGGCTTTCCAATCCCGCCTTCCTGGTCTGCTCCACCCTGCATCCGCTCCGCAACCTGGTCATACACTTTGTGAACAGCATCCTCGATTTCCTGCAGAGGATCAAGGACGAGCAAAGTGTTATCTGGAACATAGTCAAGGATATTCGCCATGCTTGCCTCAGGCGCAGGAACCTCCCTGGCTGGAATGATAGTTATCGAATTCAGGAATCGCGTCGACCGCTGGTCTACCGGGGCGAAAAGCCTCATGCTCTCCACTTCATTTCCGAAGAATTCTATTCTCACCGGTAAGTCGCTATCAGGAGGGAAGATATCAAGGATGCCGCCTCGATGGCTCA
>CAZYNG010000141.1:0-2727 GCA_964648615.1 uncultured Dehalococcoidales bacterium
TAGATGGTGAACATTTGACTTTAAACGAGCTCAGGCATAATTGCAACACTGTTCCATTCCTAGCGCCATATCGGTTAGTGGTGGTTAAGGATTTGCTCAAGCAGTTTGAGCCAAGAAAAGGCGAACTGCGCTCTGGCGGCCGTGCTGTTACTAAGACTGATGATAAGTTGAAGGAATGGAAAGATCTGGCTTCTTATACTAAGCAAATAGCGCCAACCACGGTATTAGTGTTAATCGATGGTAAATTAAGCAAACAAAATCCCTTATTGAAGGAGCTTTCACCATTGGCCGAATTGAGGGTTTTCTCCAAGTTGCATGGTAAAAGGTTAGCAGCCTGGATACAGCAATGGGTGACTGGAAAAAACGGCGCTATTACACCTGAAGCAACAGACTTGCTTGCTCAGCTTATCGGTGGGAACCTATGGGCGATGAGCAACGAAATCGATAAACTTCTCCTTTATGCGCAAGGACGCAGTATCGCGGAGAATGATGTCAGACAGTTGGTAAGCTATGCGCAGGAAGCCAATATCTTTGCGTTGGTAGATGCTGCGCTTGAAAGACGCCCCGAAGTAGCTCACAGGATACTTCATCGATTGTATCAAGAAGGAGCTTCGTCCGCTTATGTCTTGGTCATGATTACCAGGCAACTTCGCTTGATAGTACAAACTAAGGAATTGAGTTCACGATTGTCACCAAGTCAAATCCAGGCTAAATTAGGCTTGAAAAGTTACGCTTTGGATAAGACGCTTGACCAGGCCAAATCATACGACTTCGATCGTATAAAGCAAGCATACGGCAGGCTGTTAGAGGCTGATGTGGATATTAAGACGGGTAGATATAATGACCGGATTGCTCTCGAGCTATTAATAGCCGAGTTGTGCCGTAGCAAAAGGACACACTCTAACAACGTCGTAGAAAGATATTAGGATGTCTTCTTACTCTTCTTGGTAGCTGTGGATTTCCCGGATGGCTGCTTAGCCGCTGCCATTTCAGGGATAGCATTGCCAAAGTAAACTTTGGTATGAGGCCATGGAATCTCAATTCCTTCAGCATCGAATGTTCTCTTAAGCCGAAGCCTTAACTCACCCGTCACAGCCCATTGCCTTATTGGTTTGGTATCCCCCAGTATTTTAATGTCAATGCCGGAATCTCCAAGATTATCTACTCTGAGCACCTGTGGTGGGGTGATAAAGTCTGCGTTCCATTCAGGCTCCCCAGCCATTTCCTTGCATACTCTATTTATGACCTTGATAACACGGTCAAGGTCTTCTCCATAAGCCACCGAGATATTCAGGTTTACTCTGGAGTACCCTTTAGTAAAGTTGCTGGCTGCTTTAATTTCACCGTTGGGAATGGAATGAACGAGACCGTCCAGGTCTCTAAGAACAGTGCGGCGTAGACCTACTTCCTCAACCAGGCCAGCAATGCCGGCGACTCTAACCACATCACCGACATCATATTGGTCCTCTAACAGGATAAAAATGCCACTGAGATAATCTCCGATTAGACTTTGAGCACCGAAGCCAATAGCGATACCTATGATGCCAATTCCAGCTAACATTGCAGTGATGTTTATTCCGAACTCGGGAAGAATGGTAACTAGAGCGAGGATGACAATTATGCCCAGGCTTGCTTTTATCAACACTGAAGACAAGGTATCGCTTCTCTGTTTTATCGCTTCTTCAAGCTCTCCCTTCATGCGTTGTGCCACCGTCCTCTTGATTAGCCTTGGGGTAAGATGGCGCAGCGCAAAATACAAAGCGACAGCAATGACAACGATGACCAGAATCCTGATACCGCTCTCTGCAAGCCACCCTATAGTGAATATCTCAGCCATAACTAACCCTACATTTATCATAGAATTGCTTAAAGTGCAACTCTTAGTTAGAGGTTAGAGCTTGATTGGCACCCCAATTCTTGGTATGCGGACTTGCATAGTGGAGCTGAGTCTACTGGCAAAGAATCTGGGATGTTCTGTGTGTATTGGGATGACAACCTCTGGACTTATAGCCTCTATGAGTTCTAGTAGCTCTGGGCCTGAAGCGTGTCCGGAACTGTGAAAGCCCTGTTCACTTGCTGCCACTTTGCCTGTTTTTGCGCTGGGAATACCAACGGGTAGGAGCTTGAAATGTGCCAGCCACTGTTTCAATCTCTTAACATCAATGCGTTGCTCTTCATCGAATGCTTCGCTTGAGGAGTAAATATAAACGCCACCTTCACCAGGGCAAATATCAATCAATTTGTTAATATCCCAAAAGCTGAAGCAGAGGATGTAATCTCCTTGAGCTCGTCTAATATCATCGGGGTGGACGCATTTCCCCTTTTTCCTGTATTGAGTGTATAAATGCTTCTCCCAATCCACAGCACTTCTTGCTTCTGTATATAAAGTAATTGTCTCATCTTCAACGGGGTCAGGAACTTCATCCATTACCAGGTGCAGGGATTGTAACAGATAGGCATCTCTAGGCAGTATTACCAGCTTTCGATTGCATTGCCTGGCGACCTCTTTGAACGTGAGCAGCCTTTCCAGGTTTCTGGGACCAAAATCGGCTATTACCAGCTTGCCCTGGGCTTGTAATACCTTGTTGAGTGCATTGTTAACGACCATTTCTTCCGTGATATTGCTGCCTTCTTCCTTGATGTTTGTTCCTTCGCACAGCAGCACGATCGGATGAAGGGCTTTTGCCTCGCTGATAAATTTCCTGGTCAGATGCCCCATTTTGCCAT
>CAZYNG010000142.1:0-2683 GCA_964648615.1 uncultured Dehalococcoidales bacterium
AGCACCGGATAAAGACACCCCTAGAGCCACTTCTTTCTTTTGAAATAGACCAGCAGTGAGACCCCGATGGTAGCCATTACCATCAAAACTACAAAGTAACCCCAGTGCCATCCGAGCTCGGGCATAAAGCTGAAATTCATTCCATAAATACCAGCAACAAAAGTAAGCGGTATGAATATTGCCGCGAAGATGGTTAAAATCTTCATCACCTCGTTCATTTTGTTGCTGATACTTGAAAGATAAACATCGAGCATGCCGGAAAGCATGTCCCGGTAACTCTCCACGGTATCTATAATCTGGATTGTATGGTCATAAACATCCCTGAGGTATATGCCCGTGGATTTATGAATAAGCGATGACTCGCCCCGTTCCAGAGAATTGACCACTTCCCTCAGGGGCCACACGGACTTTCGCAAGAATATCATTTCTTTCTTGAAGGTGCGGATAGCCTGTAATGTTTCCAGAGTCGGATTTGTGGTCAAGTCCTGCTCTATATCCTCTATCCCTTCTCCAAGTTGTTCCAGGACCACGAAATAGTTATCAACGATACAGTCAATTAAAGCGTAGGCAAGATAATCGGCTGCTGATTTTCTGAGACGCCCTTTCCCCTTCCTGATTCTTTCTCGTAGAGGCTCAAAGATTTGTCCTACGCGTTCCTGGAACGAGATAACGAAGTTTGAGCCAAAAATTAAGCTGACCTGCTCCGCTTCTAACTCGCTCTTTACCTTATCATAGTAGAGCATCTTCAGAACAACGAAGACATGGCTTCCGAAATCTTCCAGTTTTGGACGTTGCTGGGTATTAACGATGTCCTCTAATATGAGGGGGTGCAGGTCAAAGTGTTTTCCGATTTTTTCCATTGCCTCCATATCATGGACACCGTCTATGTTTATCCAGGTGATGGTGGGTTTGTCCTTGAAGGGAAAACATTCTTCAACCGTTTTTGCTTCCTTCTCCTCAAGTTGTGTTTCATCGTAATCAATGATTCTAATTCTTACCTTTTCAATCTTCCTCTCTCCCACATGGACCAGTGTCCCGGGAGCAAGACCTACCTTTTCGTGTGCCTTCTTCATAACCAATCTAGGCATTCCGTTCACCTCCTCCGTGTATTTAAGAAGCCCTTTCCTCCCGCGTCATCGGTGGGTTAGCACGGCGATGGAACTTCAGGTAGCTGGAGAACTAATGCGGCGTCACCACCGGCAATTGCTCGAGCGCAGCTTTGGCGTGCTCTTCAGGGAAAGGCTGGTCCTCCAGAGCTCCATCGACGAAATTCTTGAAAGCGGTGAGGTCGAGATTACTGTTACCGTCCAGCAGAAACAGGATGTTCTTACGCTCGTTCCGCTGCTTGAAGTCCAGTGCCTCATCCAGCACCGCCTTCACGGCATAAGAGGTCTCGGGTGAAGGTATCAGCCCCTCAGTGCGGGCGAACACTAAGGCTGCTTCAAAGGCTTGTAGTTGTGTGTAGATCCTTGCCTCAATCTGTTTTTCGCGGTACAAAGCACTGACCAGCGGAGACATCCCGTGGTACCGCATACCACCAGCATTGATACCCGGTGGAACAAAGCTGTGTCCCAGGGTATACATCTTCAGCATCGGGGCTAAACCCTCGGTATCTCCATAGTCATAGGCATACCGTCCTTTGGATAGACTTGGAGCAGCAGCCGTCTCAACGGCAATTATCCGTGTCCCTCGCTTGCGGTCTCGGTAAAAGGGAAAGGACAGACCGCCCAGGCCGCTGCCACCCCCCACAGCACAAACGATAACATCGGGATTAGCCCCAGCCTGGCGCATCTGGATTTGCGCCTCAAGACCGATAATGGTCTGATGCAGCAGAACATGGTTCATCACCGTGCCCCAGGAAAGCTTCGTATCATCATGAGTCTTGGCTTCATAGAAGGCTTCGCTCAGGGCGCTGCTCAAGCTGCCGGGTGAATGGGGGTCTTGTGCCAGTATCTTCTTACCGGAGAGTGTCTCCTCGCTTGGACTGGGGACGACCTCGGCTCCCAGTATTTCCATGACATAGCGTCCGTATGCCTTCTCCTCATAGCTGGAGCGCACCATATACACCTTGCACTGGATGCCGAAATAGTTGCAGGCGATAGCCATGGCGGCTCCCCACTCCCCATTTCCGGTAGCGGTTACAATACGCTTTACGCCTTTCTCCTGGGCAGCGTAATATGCCTGAGCCGCAGCGGTGTTCATCTCATGGCCTCCCGAGGGGCTGCTGCCTTCGTGCTTGTAAAACACCCTCGCCGGCGTTTCCAGACTCCTTTCGAACTCCTGGGCACGGTAGAGGGGCGTTGGTCTCCACTTGAGGTAGAAGTCCCGGACTTCTGAGGGAATGGGTATGTCTCGTTTATCCCTCTCAAGTTCCTGGTCAATGCTGGCGGAAGAAGCCAGTTGGGCAAGGTCGTGGTGGCTCAACGGATAGCCACTTGAACTCATCGTGGGCGGCACATTAAACTCTAAATCGGGAATGATGTTATACCACTTATTGGGCAGCTTGTTGGCTTCGAGCGAGATTCTCATGTTACCTCCTCCGCTTTGTTACCATCCTGCTCCTGGCAGCGAATCAGGTTCTACCTGCCATTGTATGAGCGATTCGCCACCGTGTCAATGGCTCTGATGTTCGGAGCGCTGGCTGGCAATGTCCCGGTCTGACGAGTAGAATATCGCTTTGCCG
>CAZYNG010000143.1:0-2660 GCA_964648615.1 uncultured Dehalococcoidales bacterium
ATAAGAAAATCCTACGCCGGTGCTCACTACGGGATGCTAGACAAGTCTATTGGTGCTGATTTTGTCTTTGCCTGGCCGACTGCTCGGGTTACCATTGTTGGTGCTGATACTGCTGCCAGTGTCATATTTGCCAAGGAGATAAGGGAAGCAGAAAATCCCGAGGAGGTAAGGGCAAAGAGGATAAAGGAATACTCTGAACTATACGAAAGTCCATATCCCGCCGCCGAGCGAGGCTACATTGATGACATAATTATGCCACATGATACCAGAAAGGTGGTAAACAAGGCGCTGGATATTTTGGAACACAAGGAAGTCGTCAGACCGTGGAGAAAATACTCTAATATAAATCTTTAAGGGGGAGACATGGATTTCAGTCTCAGCGAAGCGCAGAAGAAATTCAGACAAGAGGTACGAAGCTTTTTAGAACATGAAATAGGAGAAGGGCTCTGGGAGCCAAAGTGTGATGCCTGGGTACAGGAATATAACCCCGAGTTTACCAAAAGAGTGGCACAAAAAGGTTGGATTGGACTTACCTGGCCCAAGGAATATGGCGGGCAGGGACGCAGTCATATAGATCGACTTATCCTTACCGAGGAAATGCTAAGATATGGGGCACCAGCAGCTTGTCATTGGTTTCCTGACCGCCAGATAGGTAGTTCAATACTTAAATATGGTAGTGAGGAACAGAAAAGAGAATTCTTGCCGAAGATAATGAGAGGAGAAATGTATGTTGGGCTGGGGATGAGCGAAACGGAAGCTGGTTCAGATTTAGCTTCACTTAGAACAAGAGCTGTTGAGCAGGATGATTGTTTTGTGATTAATGGACAGAAGACATGGACCAGTGGTGGTCGGTTTATGAACTATGTTTCTTTATGGGCCAGAACAGATACGAATGCTCCCAAACATAGAGGCATAAGTGAGTTTATTATACCTATAGATCTCCCCGGAATTTCCCGCATTCCCATGATAGACATCACTGGCACAGAGGCATGGAATGATGTTTTCTTTGATAATGTTCGGGTCCCCAAGAAATACATGATAGGGGAGAAAAACAAAGGTTTTTATCAAGTCGTGGAGCAGCTTGCCTACGAGAGAAGCGGTATGGAAAGGCTGATGGGCAACTATCCTCTATTTGACGCCCTCATCAAATTTGTTAATGAGACAAAATACAATGGGAAAGCTCTAGCACAGGATGCAGTAATCCGTCATAAGCTAGCAGAACTACAGGTTGAATTTGAAGTGGGGAGGCTCCTTATATATAAAGTTTTTATTACTATGGATGAAGGGCGAGTACCTACTGTAGAAGCTGCTATGGCCAAAGCCTATGCCACTGCTTTTGAGCAACGGTTGGCTAATATTGCCATGGAAATATTAGGCCCTTACGGATTACTGTGGGCTGGCTCTAAATATACCTCCTTTGGAAGCATAGCAGCTCATTCATACTTAGGTTCTAAGGGCTATAGCCTTCAGGCAGGTAGCACAGAAATCTTGAAGAATATCATAGCTACCAGGGGATTAGGACTACCGGTAAACCAATAACAAAGGTTTAGTTGATAGGAGGGTAAAGTGGATTTATCGCTTTCTGAAGAGCAGGAGATGTTAAAAAAGGCAGCACGTGACTTCGTCAGTGAAAAGTGCCCTAAGAGCTTCGTTAAACAAATGGAGCAGGATGAGAAAGGCTACTCACCAGAGCTATGGGAAGAAATGGCTAGCCTGGGCTGGTTGGGGCTGGTATTTCCAGAAAAATATGGCGGCGGTGGCATGAGCTTTCTTGATCTTTCAATGTTACTAGAAGAGATGGGATATGCTTGTTTGCCAGCGCCTTTCCTTGCTACCGTGGTTCTTGGTGGTTTGCCTATCATGGATATTGGCAGTGAGGAACAGAAAGAGCAATATCTGCCTAAGATAGCCAGTGGCAAGCTAATCTTGAGCTTAGCTTTGATTGAACCGGCGATGGAATATGGGCCTGGAGCAATTGCGGTTGAAGCTAATCCCGATGGAGATTCTTATGTTATCAGTGGAACCAAATTATTCGTTCCTTATGCTAACTGTTGCGATTATTTATTATGTATGACTAGGACCAGCAAACAGGAAGAGGGAATTACCATATTCATAGTGGACACCAAAAGCCCCGGGACAAAGTGCACGGTTTTAGACACCATGGCTCATGATAAGCTTTGCGAAGTAGTTTTCGACCATGTACGAGTGCCAAAGGAAGCCATTTTGGGGCAACTAGACCAAGACTGGCCTGAAGTGCAAAAGATAGTGGAAAGAGGTGACGTAGCAAAATGTTGTGAGTTAGTTGGCAATTTCCAGTGGACTTTAGAAGATACTATTGCTTACGCTAAGGAGAGACAGCAATTCGGTCGTCCTATCGGCAGCTTTCAGGCCTTGCAGCACTATTGTGCTGACATATACACCTATGTGGAAGGAGCAAAGCTCAGCGCCTACCAGGCAGCCTGGATGCTAAGCGAAGGGCTTCCCTGTACCAAGGAAATTGCAGTAACTAAATTATGGATAAGTGAAGTTTCATCGCGCATTTTCAATCTGGCACACCAAATTCACGGAGCTATGGGAGTTACCATGGAACATGACCTGCACTTTTACACCACGCGAGCCAAATCTGTTGAGTTCAGTTACGGCAAGGATAATTACTACCG
>CAZYNG010000144.1:0-2637 GCA_964648615.1 uncultured Dehalococcoidales bacterium
GCTATACTTCAACTTTCCCTGAAAGTGGTGCTTTCCTCCAACGCCTCTTCAATAAGTTTTCTGTGCTTTTCCTTATCCAGTGCCTCATTAATAACTTTTTCAGCAGCTAAAATAGCGGTATCCGCAAACTCCCGCCGCAAGTCATCAATAGCTTTATCCCGCTCTCGCTCCAGCTCAACCCGGGTTCGGTCAACAATAGCCTGAGCTTCTTTTCTCGCCTCCTCCTTTGCCTCTTCTTTGAGTCTGTCTCCAACTTGTGTTGCCTGGCCGATTACTGCTTGCCCTTCTTGGCGAGCCTTACTAATCTGTTCCTGAACCGCCACTTTAGCACGCTCATATTCCTGCTTTGTCGCCTCAGCTTGCTCCATGCTTTCCTTTATCCTGTTCGCCCGTTCATCAAGCATCTTCCGAATTGGCTTATAGCCAACATAAATTAGCAAGCCAAGCAAGATAAGAAAGCTAACGAGCTGCCCGATAAAAGTAGCTAAATCTAATCCCAGACCCATATCCTATATCTACTTCTTTGGAATCAGACTAAGCCACAAAAATAAGCAGAATAGCTACAATAAGGGCATAAATAGCTATAGCTTCAGCAAAGGCAATAGCAAGAATCATGTTGGTCATTATTGGTCCCCTTGCCTCGGGATTGCGCCCTAAGGCATTCATAGCACCCCAGCCAAGTAAACCTATACCGAGTCCAGGACCAAATGTGCCCACTCCCATAGCAAATGCTGCTGCCACAAGTTTCACAGATTCGCCTTCCATACTTCAACCTCCTTTCACGGAAATGCTAAACTCTAATTTGTTTAGCATTTCGTATTTACTTTCTCATTCTTCAGCCATCACCGCAGCACAGGCAAATCCCAGGGTCAATCCACCAAATATCATCGCCTGGACAAAGCCAAAGAATGCTTCCAGACCGTAAAATATCGCAGGAACTACAAAAGGAATAAGAAATATCATTATCAGCGTTAATATCACCCCCGCGGTCATATTGCCAAAGAGGCGGAAGGTAAAACTGACCATCCGTATAAAGTGACTCAGTACCTCCAGTATACCAGCAAACATCATTATTATACCATTAAAGATGCCACCAATGCCAGCCTTAATTTTCCCGGTAAATAAATGCTTGAAGCCAGAACCTAATGGCCTAAAGTTGAAAAAGGTCTCTAAATAACGAGCCCCCTTTGCCTTAAATCCCCAATACTCTATAGAGATAAAAGCGACTACAGCAAGCATTAAAGGGACATTTATATCGGTGTTGGCATTGCGCAGCAGGGGCTCACCATTCATTTTGATGGTCTCAAAACCAGGCAGTAAATTAATCCAGGCATTGGCCAGCACGAACAAAAAAATAGTGAAACAGACAGGGAGGAATATTCGCCCCCATTTCTTTCCCGCAGGGTCCTCGATAAAGTTTGCCGCTGTCTCATAGATAAATTCCACTAAGTTCTGAAGCCCACGGGGAACAAGCCTCATTTTACGCGTGGCGGCAAAAAATATACCAAAAAGAACTAAAATGCTTATCCATGCCGTAATCATGGTATTAGTTATCGGAAGATTAGGAAAAGGATGCTCCGCGGGTAATTGAGGATGAGGGGGCTGAACAGCAAAAATGCTCAGTGGTTCTCCACCCGTTATCAATGCCCCCACACTGCCACCAATAAAGCTAATCACAATTAAGGCCAGAAAAACAACGGCGAGAATAATTATCAAATTTAAGGAGCAACCTAAAACCTTCCTTTTAGCCATTATTCCTGTTCTTCGTCCCCTTTTTCCTTTGAAGATGCCAGCCTGGAAAGGATTTTCGCTGGTCCACTAAGTTGCTCCTCCTTCCCCTCCTTCTTAGCTTGTTCCAGGAAAGGCTTGACCATGCGGTAAACTCCGTAAATCATTATTATTGTGCCCAGACCAAGACCAATGAGGGTGAACAAAGGGAATTCGTGGGATGCTCTCTTGTCAAGCCAGACACCTATCCCTGCTGGTATAATAAGACTGAACGCTACATAGAAACCTACTACCAACAACTGCATCGCTGCTGGCCATTGTTTCATCACAGTCTCCAGTCGAAATGAACTAGGATTTACGCTTCTTAAAATCGTCTAAATCAAGGGTGTTTATGAAATCCTTAAATGCTGACAGCCCTTTCATTTCTTGTTCGTTGAGTCCCTCTTTTTTCTTCGGTTTCCCTTCAGAAACGGGTTTGCCTGTATCTTCATCAAGCATGATGCCAGCTTTATCCAGCACTGATTCCTCAACATATATCGGCACTCCAGTTCTCAC
This sequence comes from uncultured Dehalococcoidales bacterium, assembly GCA_964648615.1. GTDB lineage: Bacteria > Chloroflexota > Dehalococcoidia > GIF9 > AB-539-J10 > CG2-30-46-19. The sequence goes on from CAZYNG010000144.1 coordinate 2,284, forward strand.
CGCTAAAGCTATGGCATCGCTGGGCCGAGAATCAACCTCCATTTGCTGACCATTAACACTAATGTAGAGTTTGGCATAGAAGGTATCATTCTGCAGGTCATTAACCACGACATAGTTAAGCGTTCCCCCCAAAGTTGAGATCATACTTTGCAACAAATCATGGGTTAACGGCCGCGGCAGCTCCACATTTTGTAGCTTCACCGCGATAGCGTCGGCTTCGGCAGGCCCAATCCAGATAGGTAAGTAATAGTTAGTTCCCTTCTCCCTTAAAATCACCACACGTTGATTATTCATCAAGCTAACCCGAATACTATCAATCAGCATCTCTATCATGTCATTACCCCCTAAAATCCA
>CAZYNG010000145.1:0-2627 GCA_964648615.1 uncultured Dehalococcoidales bacterium
TATGGAATTTAATGTTGCTGTTTTACCGGGAGACGGTGTTGGTCCTGAGGTTGTTACTCAGGCAGTTAAAGTGCTACAGGCTGTCGGTGGGAAATTCGGGCATAAGTTCCACCTTCATGCCGGTTCAGTTGGTGGCAGCGCTATAGACACTTCAGGCACAGCCCTGAGCGAAGAAACACTGAAGATGTGTAAGCAATGCGATGCAGTATTACTTGGTGCCGTTGGTGGACCGAAATGGGATAATCCGCTGGCTAAAGTCCATCCTGAGGACGGGCTTCTGGCGCTGAGGAAGGGACTGGGATTATTTGCCAATCTCCGTCCAGTGAAGGTTTTCCCTATGCTGATAAATTCCACAACATTGAAGCCCGAAGTCATCCAGAATGTTGACCTGGTGGTAGTGAGGGAGCTCACCGGTGGACTTTACTTCGGGCAACCCAAGAAACGATGGGAGGATGATGGAGAAAGACAAGCTGTTGATACTTTATCTTATTCTGAAGGAGAGATTGAGCGGATATTGCGCGTTGGCTTTGAGCTGGCACGTGGCCGCTCCAAGAAGCTGATCTCGGTGGATAAAGCTAACGTTCTGGAGTCATCTCGATTATGGCGGCAAATCGCCGTGGAACTTTCTACCGAATACCCTGATGTTGAGCTGGACCATATGTTGGTTGATGCTTGTGCCATGCGGCTGATCCAGTGTCCCGCTGACCTGGATGTCATGGTCATGGAAAACATGTTTGGCGACATACTCACCGATGAGGCTTCAATGCTTGCTGGCTCTATGGGGATGCTGCCCTCAGCCAGTCTAGCGGGAATTCCCAAGGGCAGAACTTTTGGCATGTATGAGCCAATACATGGCAGCGCCCCACGCCGAGCGGGGATGAACATGGCTAATCCCATCGCCATCATTCTAAGTGTGGCAATGATGCTTCGCTACTCCTTTGAACTGGAAAATGAGGCTCAGATGGTGGAAAATTCTGTGCTTGCTGTGCTTGAAGAAGGCTATCGAACTTACGATATAATGGAGCAGGGTAAGCTCAGGACGGGGACGAACGAAATGGGCGATTTAATCGCTCGGAGGATAGAATGCCGATAGTGCAGCTTTATGACACGACTCTGAGAGATGGTGCTCAGCAGGAAGGGATTTCCTTTTCGGTTGAGGATAAGCTCAAGATTGCCCAAAAATTGGATGAGCTGGGCATTGATTTTATTGAAGGTGGTTGGCCGGGCTCCAACCCTAAGGATACCGAGTTCTTTAGCAGGGCAAGGGACTTAACCTTAGCTCATTCAAGCTTAGTTGCCTTTGGCAGCACCAGACGTCCGAATGGTAGTGTGGAGAAGGATATCAATCTTCAGGCACTGCTTGAGGCCGGAACTTCGGTAGTTACCCTTGTGGGAAAGGCGTGGGATAAGCAGGTGACACACGTTCTGGAAACCACGTTGGCGGAAAACCTGGGCATGATTTCAGATTCCATAAATTATCTCAAGTCGAAGGGGCTGAGGGTTTTCTTCGACGCTGAGCACTTTTTTGACGGTTATAGCGCAAATCCGGAATATGCCTTGCAGGTTGTTGAGGGCGCTGCCCGAGCTGGTGCTGAATGCATAATACTTTGTGATACCAATGGCGGCACCTTGCCTCAGCGGATAATGGAGGCTATCAAGGCAGTTCAGGGAGTAGCTTCTGTCCCGTTAGGGATTCATGCCCATAATGATGCTGATCTTGCTGTGGCTAACTCACTGGCTGCAGTTGAGACAGGAGCGGTTCAAATTCAGGGAACCATAAATGGCTACGGTGAAAGGTGTGGCAATGCCAACCTGTGCTCCATCATCCCCAATCTAAAGATTAAGATGAGCATTGATTGTATTTCAGACGAGCAACTGAGCAAGATGAACAATATTTCCCGCTATGTTTCTGAACTAGCTAACCTGCCTCATCCCGGCTCTCTTCCTTATGTAGGTGCCCATGCTTTCACCCATAAAGGTGGACTCCATGTTTCTGCTTTGACCAGGTGGCAGGATAGTTATCAGCATATCAATCCAGGAATAGTAGGTAATCAGCCCAATGTTATTGTTTCTGAGCTATCAGGAAAAGCGAGCATTATTTATAAAGCTAAACAAAGGAAGTTACCTATCCCTGGGGATGAGGAAGTTAAGGAAGTACTGCACCGGGTCAAGCTGCTGGAGAGCCAGGGCTTTCAATATGATAGCGCTGAGGCATCTTTCGACTTAATGCTTCATCGTGCTCAACCTGATTATCGTCCACCATTCGAGCTGGTTGATTTCATGGTGGTGGTGGAGAAAAGGCGGCGCCTTCCCACCATCGGCAATCAGGAGGAACCACTCTCGGAAGCCACCATCAAGGTGAAGGTGGATGACCGGATAGTGCACACTGCTGCTGAGGGCGATGGTCCGGTAAATGCCCTCGACCAGGCATTGCGTAAGGCGTTAATCCAATTTTATCCTCACTTAACTGCTGTTAAGCTCACTGACTACAAGGTGCGCATATTAGAGGAAACTGCGGGCACTGCGTCGCAGGTGCGTGTGCTCATCGAGTCCAGCGATGGCAAAGAGCACTGGAGGACGGTGGGTAGTTCAACCAACATCATCGAAGCTAGCTGGCTAGCCCTGGC
>CAZYNG010000146.1:0-2621 GCA_964648615.1 uncultured Dehalococcoidales bacterium
AGACGCCTTGGAAGGGTCCAGAGGCACTTAATATACGCTCGAATTCGATACTTGTCACCACGTTGGGAAGTCTCCCATAGCCAAGCTCGTAAAGCTCAGACGGGTTATAGCATTCAAATCCTCCGGCGAAGATGACTGCCCCCACCTTTACTTCCTCAAACTTGTCTTTCATGGAATGGTCAATAGCTTTAGCCTCACATCTGTCAACACATTCAAGACATTCGATACATCCTGTGACCTGCCCGGCAAGACATCGCTCTGCCTCCTCACGCGCTTCTTGCACCGGGTAACCCAAAGTAACCTCTTCAAAACCTTCCCTCTGTTCCAAGGGGATTTCCGCTATTTTATGCTGCGGATGCTTAACAAACCGATTCCTCAACCTTTGGATCTCCTCTTCTGTCAGTTTCTGAGGTTCCACCCTTTCCTCTACAGGCAAAGGCATTCCCTGCAGGAATGCATCTATAGAGCGAGCAGCTCGCCTGCCTGCTGCCATTGCGTCTACTACGAAGGCTGGACCGGTTGCCACATCACCGCCGGCGAAAATACCCTCGATATTGGTTGCACCGGTATCGGAGTTCACTTCTATGGTTCCGCGCTGGGAGAGTGAAATGCCCAGTTCCTTAACAAAATCCGTTTTCGACACCTGTCCCAGCGCAGCTATAACAGTATTTACAGAAAGTTGAAATTCAGAGCCTTCAATAGGTATTGGTCGAGGGCGTCCCGAAGCATCGGGCGCGCCAAGCTTCATCCTGATAAGTTCAATGTTAGAGAGACTTTTATTCCCGATAAAACGGCTAGGAGCAACAAGAAATTCGATCTTGATGCCCTCTGCCTCTGCAGCATTAATCTCTTCTTCAGATGCTGGCATCTCTGCTCTGGTACGGCGATAGAGGATGGTAACTTCTTCAGCTCCCATGCGCTTAGCTGTCCTGGCGCAGTCAAGCGCCGTGTTCCCGCCACCGATGATGGCAACTTTTCGGCCCACTTTTACCTTCTTACCGAGGTTCACATTGCGCAAAAACTCAATCCCTTGCACAACGCCGGGAAGGTTTTCCCCGGGAACTCTTAGTTCCATTCCCTGATGAGCACCAACACCAATAAAGGTAGCGTTGAATTCTTTCCTAAGTTCGCCTAGAGAAATGTGCTTACCGACCTCGACGCCGGTCTTTATCTCAACACCAAGTTTTGTTATATATTCAATCTCCTTACGGACAACTTCTTTGGGAAGGCGATATTCGGGTATTCCAACCTGGAGCATTCCACCTGGCTTGGGAAGAGATTCGAAGATAACTGCTTTATGTCCCTTAAGAGCGAGGTCATGAGCTGCAACCAGACCTGCTGGTCCTGCCCCTATTATTGCAACTTTCTTCCCTGTGGATTCAACAGTAGGCACCTCAAGCTTCTCTACATCAGAATAGTCAGTCACAAATCTCTTGAGGTCTCGTATGGCTAGTGGCTCATCAATCTGGCCACGATTACAAGCTTCCTGACAAGGAGCATAGCATATCCGCCCACAAATAGCGGGGAGCGGGTTCGTTGCCCTAATGAGCTTGTAGGCTTCTTCATTTTGCCCTTCGGCTATCAGCTTAATGTAGCCAGGAACGTTCATATGGAGAGGACAAGCATCACGACAGGCAGCATGACAAAGGCGCTCTTCTTCCTTATCAATCACAAACTTTTTAGGAACTGCTTGAGGAAAAGGTGTATAGATGGCACGGCGAGACCCGAGTCCCATGTTGAATTCGCTTTGCATCACCACGGGACACCACTCGCTACATACCCCACAACCAGTGCACTTCTCCCAATCAACATAAGTTGCCTTTTTGCGCAGCTTCACATTGAAATTTCCTGCCTCACCATTAATACTCTCTATCTCTGTGTAAGTAAGGAGGGAGACGTTCTGATGCGAGGCAACCTCCACCAATTTCGGAGAAAGAATGCACATGGAACAATCATTGGTGGGGAAAGTCTTATCAAGCTGGGCCATCACGCCCCCAATAGAAGGTGACTTCTCTACAAGGTAGACGTAATATCCGGATTCAGCAAGGTCTAAAGCCGCTTGAATCCCTCCTATACCCCCACCTACAACAAGAACCGCCCCTATTTTGCCGTTTCCACTTTGCTTTTCCATAATGACACCTTTATATTACAATCTCTGCAATGCCTCCCTAGCAAGCCCGGAAGGCTCTACCTCCGCTCCTTGAGACCGCGAGTCAACAATTGCGCTCACCATCTCATGGCGTAATTTCTGGCAGAAGACATCGATTTCTTTTATCTTTTCAACAAAAGACGGGGCAACGTATCCTTCTCTAACTGCTATGCTTCTTAAAGCCTTCATGATATCGGCAAAATCAACATTCTGAGGACAGTGTCCCTGGCAGTTATAACACTGGATGCAGAACCAGATAGTGTCTGAAGAAAGGACTTCTTTCCTCATCCCCAAAAGCACCATACGAATTATCCGGCGGGGATTGAATTTCTGGTCGATATCAGCAACAGGACAACTTGCAGTGCAGAGGCCACAGGCGAAACAAAGTTTAATATTTTCTCCTCCCGGCTCATTGGCAACATCGTACTTGAACTTGGTATCCAGTTCATTCAAAGCTACAGTCATTTTCGCC
>CAZYNG010000147.1:0-2589 GCA_964648615.1 uncultured Dehalococcoidales bacterium
GCAAGATATAAATTGGAGGTAATAGGGATTCAGCGTGGATATTGTGGCTTGCTGGAAAAGGATTTTATAGGGTTAACTCCCAGGTCAGTGGCAAACACCATCCAGCGGGGAGGGACTTTCCTGGAGACAGGCCGATGCGAGGAGATGAAGACTGAGGAGGGAGTTAACAAAGCGGTCCAGGTTTTACGCAAGGAGGGGATTGAAGGTCTGATTCTTATAGGTGGTGATGGCACTTTTCGCGCTGGGGTGGCATTAGCTAAAGCAGGTGATATAAAGGTAATCGGAATTCCTGCCACTATAGATAATGATGTTTATGGCACTGATTATGCCATTGGCTTTGATACCGCGGTGAATACAGCATTGGAGGCAATAGATAAAATCAGGGATACCGCGGGGTCTTTGCAGCGCCTCTTTTTCGTGGAGGTTATGGGGAGGAACAGAGGCTTCATAGCTCTGGATGTAGGGATTGCCGGCGGAGCTGAAGATATTTTGATACCAGAAACAGAGACGAAGATAGAGCAACTTTGCCTCAACATAAGGCGTAATTTCAAAAAGGGGAAAAAGTCAAGTATAGTGGTAGTTGCTGAAGGGGATGAAGCGGGAGGTGTGTTTCAAGTTGCTCAACAGGTATGGGAAAGGTTGAGGCTGGATTACCGTGTTTGTGTCTTGGGACACGTACAGAGAGGTGGTTCGCCGACAGCCAGAGATAGGATTCTAGCCAGCAAACTTGGAGCAGCGGCTGTAGATGCTTTAGCTGAGGACAAATCGGGCTTTATGGTTGGAGAGCTAAAGGGTGAAATAGCCCTTACACCTTTAGAAGAAACCTGTACCAAGAGAAAAACGATGGATAGTAGCTTGCTACAATTAATGAGGATATTAGCCGCTTAGGAGTATGAAAAAGTTACCCATAGGCAAAATAAGAGGGTTGCAGCAGTTAGCCAACGAGAGGGGGATAATGGCGATGTGTGCCCTTGACCACAGGGGCTCATTGATGAAGATGCTTTCCGCTGGACAATCCCAAGGCGCTGGCTATCAAGAGATGGTCGATTTCAAACTAGACCTGTGTCGAGTTGTAGCCCCCCATGCTACCGCTATCCTGCTTGACCCCATTTATGGTGCTGCACAGGCAATCGCCGCTGGAGCTATTCCCAACACAACAGGATTACTGGTCAGCCTGGAGGAAAGTGGCTATTCCGGCGAAGCAGAGGCGAGGGTCACCAATTTGTTGCCTGAGTGGGATGTAAAAAAGATAAGGAAAATGGGAGCCACAGCAGCTAAGCTTTTGCTTTACTATCGTCCTGATGTCGATGTTGCCTCAAAGCAACTGGACACGGTGCAGAAGCTGGCTGCTGATTGTGTCGCAGAAGATATGCCTTTTGTGGTTGAACCGGTAAGTTACCGGGTGGCTAATAAGGAAGCTAGCCCTGAGGATTTTGCCAAAGTAAAGCCAAGGCTAGTAGTTGAAACAGCAAGACAAATTACTGCTCTTCCCATCGATGTTCTCAAAGCCGAATTTCCAGCCGATTTAGAATATGAGAAGGATAAAGCCAGGCTAGCAGACCTTTGCCATCAGCTTAACGAAGCAAGCCAAGTTCCCTGGGTTATCTTGAGCGCCGGTGTTAATTTCGAACTCTTCTATCAGGAAGTTGAGCTAGCCTGTCGGGCTGGAGCCTCGGGCTTTCTTGCTGGGCGTGCCTTATGGCAGGAAGCCACTCAAATAAAGTCCCGTGAGGAAAGATTGAAATTCCTGGAGACCACCATGGTCAGCAGGCTTGAAAGCCTGACTGAATTAGCAAACACTTATGGGACTCCGTGGTATGCTGGGCTTGAAGCCACCGAGGTGGATGAAAACTGGCATCGGCGTTATTAAATTGTTTTTGGGTATTAGCCAGGGTTTAGATTAACGAGACTTTCCTGTATTGTCAGATAATCAGGGCCATAAACCTTCACGCGAGCTTCGAGCATCTCTTCCAATGGAAGGTCAGGGTAATGACCATAGTCGCAGACATACTCAATATGTAGTTTTCCCTTCTGGTTGTAGCGGTGGAAAGTGGCATTGTTCTTGCCATCAAATTCCACTGGAATGATGTGATGTTCTTGACACATTTCCAGGTCGAACGCCGGTGTAGCTTTGACCCATTTCTGTCCTATATATAGCTCGCAATAGCCGTGGTAGATAAAAAGGTTACTACCATGCATCAGCTCCAGCAACTTTTGAGGGATGATATGGTTGCGTATATCAGCAAACCCAAGGCGGGCTGGGATTGCTGCACCTCGTGCTAGTGCAGCAAGGAGTATCGCCTTTTGAACACAGTATCCTTCTTTCCTGCTCAGAGTGACGCTTGCCTTATTATGTTCAGCAAGATTGTGTAGCACATAGGGGTTATACTTGATCTCGTCCCTGACGAAGTAGAAAAGTGCCTTCGCCTTCTCCACATCGTTTTCCTTGTCTGCGGTTAAATTCTGGGCTTTTTCTCTCACAGGAGGAGCGTTACAATCGATTACCGGAGTCGACTTCAGATATACTTCCATGATTTATTTGCTTCAAAATCGCTAATTCAATTTCTGTAAACAGCATACAGACTTTAC
>CAZYNG010000148.1:0-2584 GCA_964648615.1 uncultured Dehalococcoidales bacterium
CCTTGTTCCTCAGCAGCAGCCACAGGATTTAAACCCCCCATGAGAACCATCCCCACCCTGTTTAATGCTATGGGTATTTCGCACACTGGCTGACTTGGCTCGCCCATCACTATCAGCCCTCCCAACCCGGCTTCCTTCAGCTTTGTTATTATGTTATCCGTCATTGGGCGGCAGAAGGCTGGTATCTCGCGATAATTTGCCACAATTTTCCCGCCTCTACTGCTTACTATTTCACCCACAGATGTCATCCTGGCTTTAATGAATACCTCTGAAGGGTCTAATGTCGAGCCAGCATAATGTATGAAATCCACAAAACGGGTGGGCTTATGATCTCGAATCTGGAGGATACCACCGAAACGAGATTCCAGCGGGATACCCGCCTTAAGAAGAGAGCCATTGATGATAATACTGCAAACCGTGGCAAATCCTATCTTCCCCTGAGGGACCATTACTTCGCCTAGCTTTTCTCCTTCAGACGCCACTGCTACTAACTCACTCACACAAAGCTCAGCCTCAAACGCTTCCCTCATTGCTCTGAGCGCCTTTTTAAAGTTTTCACTTGGAAAAAGCGAGATATTGACTGGAACCAGGCCGGAACATTTTTCCCAATCAAAGCTGGTGCGAAAGGCAAGTGCTTCAATCCTTGACAGGGCGAAACCCATTTTGTCTCGAGCTAGAGCATTCCTTGTCTCCTCGATTCCTTGCTCGGTGAGCAACCGACCATCTTTCCCTACAAGCTTGGTTAATCCTCTTTCATCCATTAATTTAAGGTGATACCTCACTGCCCTTTCACTAAGCTCAACACCATGATCTTTCAAACGACGCGCAATAACTCTGGCACCCAGTGGCTCCTGCTGCTTACCCAAGACATTCAAGATGGAAATTACTTTCCTCTCAACCTCTTGGCTTTCAAAGCCCATTACAATACTCCCAACATCCCATTTAATTAAGGTAATAGGTAACTGCTTACCTACCTTATACTATCCCAAAAATCCTGTCAACCCCACAGACTCGCTCCTCAATAACGAGCAAAAGATAGGAAGGATTCCGTGATTACCATCCAGGTTGATATCCAGCTTCGTGTGCCTGCCTATCCAAATCGAGGGTGAGAATACGCTCTAAGGGGAATAACACCTCGCCTTCAGTGCGACGCAGGTCAATAGCCTTGATGTAAGTTCGACATTGCTGGCAAGTATAAAGGCGGTATAATTCCTTCCCGTCGGTGAGATAAGCTAGAGAATCTTGGTCTCGGTTGCCGCAGAAAGGACACTCAAGCCGAAGAAAAAGCCATTCAGCATCACATCGGGAGCATATCAGCCATCTAGCACCTGTTTCTCTATCAAGGAAAGAGAAATCCGGCTTACCTCCACAGACAGGACATACCCTTTGGCGCCAGGAATCCTGCTTTACTAAAGGCGATAATTTTTCAGAATACCTGACCAGTATCGGATGGAAAGCACTTTTGAGACAGAGTGAAAGCGCTTCCCAGCTAATGCCTATTTCTTGAGCGATATCGTTCATCGAGGAATATTGATACCAGGCATCAGCTGCCTTTCTTATCACGGATGGCTGCGGATTCTCCACCCGGGAATCGGGAAATTGTTCGCTAACTATACTGTTTGCTTCTGAGAACAATTCGCAGAATAACGCCTGGTCAGGAAACACATCTTCAAATCGGAGAACAAGATTAGATTGTGCAAAGCCTTTAGCTACCCGGCGAATACGCTCATCTAATACAGGCAGATATGAATCTTTTACCTTGAGTCCGAGCAATTTTCGGTGAAGGTCTATATAGCGGGTCTGCTTCCATTTCCCCAATTGCTCTACGGTCCCGCTATCGGCCTGTGTACTCACTCTCTACTGCTGGCTGGAAATTTCCTCATACCACTTGCCGTAGTGACTCTTAGCATACTCCTCGGATACCTTGCCGGTTATCATAGAGCGAAGGGATTCACTCATTCTAGGATGCACAGTACCCAGGAGAACATGCACTATAAACATACAGCCACCAATGATGAAGGCGAGAGCATGGGTAAACAGAGACCACTGGAAAACGCCTGGAGACACAGCACCCTTAGCAAAACACAGGATAGCCCCGGTTACAAAGAAGATTACACCACAGACAATGGTGATAAGCTGCCATAAATTCTGTCCCGGGTTTATATGTCCCTGAGGTGGCATCTTGCTCTCATCGCCGCCGGTGTAGTAATCAGTTGCCGCCTTAACCCAGCCAATATCTTCCTTCTTCCAGGTAAAGGCTTCCTTTATGAACGCCAAGCTGGCCTTGGGATATGATATAAAGTAGAGCACCAGGACAATTCCAAAGGCATAAGCACAAATTCGGTGGATGATGCGAGTCCAGCCTGTCAAGGCGATTGCACCCCAACCAGGCACAAACAATATCAAGCCGGTCAGTCCCATCAATATAACCAATCCTGCCACTGTCCAGTGAAATGCCCTTGATTGCAAGCTAAATCGCCTAACCCCTGGCCTCCCGGGGTCATCAAACAAAGCATCGTGAATAAAGGTTGCGATAATATTCCCTATGGGCTCGAAGATAGAGGCCCAAAAACCTTTCTCTTTC
>CAZYNG010000149.1:0-2581 GCA_964648615.1 uncultured Dehalococcoidales bacterium
GTATTGGAGGGGAGATGGGGAAAGGCTACCTGGGGCTCGATTTTGGATACATCATATTCATAGATTCTGGCATACTGGGCGTCCTCATCTGACCGGGATTGCTTCGCTTCGCTCGCAATGACAGGGGAAACTCGATTGGCAATGGCATGGTGGAGATATTCCTCGGTCTTACCATCTACATAAAAGATGCCTGCTTTAGCCCCAGCTTCGATAGCCATGTTCGCCATGGTGAAGCGTCCATCCATATCTAATTCATCAATCGCCTCGCCAGTAAATTCCATGACAGAGTAAAGGGCACCATCAACGCCGATGTCGCCAATGGTATAAAGAATGAGGTCCTTGCCCCCAACCCACTTGGGCAGCTTTCCATGATAGATGAACTTAATGGTGGGCGGCACTTTCATCCATATTTCACCGGTTGCCATAGCCACGGCGATGTCAGTTGAGCCCATGCCGGTAGCAAAAGCACCTAATGCACCGTAGGTACACGTATGGGAGTCAGCGCCAACGATAACCTGTCCTGGCAAGACAAGGCCCTGCTCAGGAAGAAGCACATGCTCGATCCCCATCCGTCCTACCTCAAAATAGACCAGCCCCTGCTCCTTAGCAAACTCCCGCATCAATTTGGCCTGCTCGGCAGACTGTATATCTTTGTTAGGACAGAAGTGGTCGGGAACCATAACCACTTTTTGAGGGTCAAATACCCCGCTTACTCCGAGTCGCTGGAATTCCTCTATAGCTAAGGGGGCAGTAATATCATTGGCCAAGACCAGATCAACACCGGCATCTATGAATTCACCACTGCTGACCTCTTCCCTGCCACAGTGAGCCGCCAGGAGCTTCTCGCTTAGGGTCTGACTTGCCATTTATTCACGGACCCTTGGGACCATCAATATGCCTACCGTGGCCAGACCAGCTATTACAGCAATCAACCACAGCCCGGCACCAGCAGCTAAACCAACAGCAGCGCTAGCCCAGATGCTCGCCGCTGTGGTTAATCCCGCCACCCCCGTCACCCCCTCTCCCCGCATACCACGAAAGATGACTCCAGCACCAATGAAGCCTACTCCAGCTACTACGCCAGCGGCAACGCGCGAAGGGTCAACAGCACCGCTGAAGCCAAAAATAGAAGCCACAGTAAACACAGCAGCACCCAGGGAAATTAAAGTGTGAGTGCGCAGCCCTGCTGCTTTGCTAGATCGCTCGCGCTGATAGCCAATAAGTGCTCCCAGAGCAATGGCCAGGAGCAACCTCGATATTACATCCAACCATATTATATCCAACCACGGGCTCACTTGCGTTTTCCTTTCCCGGTCTTAGCCGCCTTGCTGACCAGAAGCCGATTCAATGCATTCATATACGCCTTGGCGCTGGCAACAATGATATCAGTAGCAGCGCCACGACCAGTGTAAGTTACACCCTCACTCTCCACCCTGATAAGCACCTCTCCAATGGCATCTATTCCCTCAGTAACCGATTTGACGGTAAACTCGGTAAGCTTGTTGGGGATGCCCACTATACGGTTAATGGCTTTGTACACTGCGTCTACAGGTCCGGTGCCCAGGGCAGCATCGGCCAAACTCCGCCCATCAGGACTGATGAGCCTCACTGTGGCTGTAGGAAGACTATGATCACCACAAGAAACCTCAACATGGTCGAGGTGATATACCTCGGTGGTAGTGCGACGTTCCTCAGCTATCAAAGATTCAATATCGCGGTCGGTAACTTCTTTCTTCTTATCAGCTAACTCCTTAAATCGTTTGAAAGCACGAGCGAAATCCTCTTCATCCAGGGTATAACCAAGTTCGGCTAATCTCTCTCCAAAAGCGCGCTTACCACTCAACTTGCTTAATACTAAAACACTCGAAGGTATGCCTACCGACTTTGGGTCCATAATCTCATAAGTTATAGACTTCTTTATTACACCATCCTGGTGAACGCCTGATTGATGCCGAAAGGCATTTGCGCCCACAATGGCTTTGTTTGGCTGAACGGGGAAGCCAATGAGTTCGCTCACCAATCTACTTGTCTCGTAGATTTGCTCAGTGTTGATGTCCGTAGTGAGCTTAAAGAAATCGTGGCGAGTCTTCAATGCCATAACAATCTCCTCCAGAGAAGCATTGCCAGCGCGCTCACCAATCCCGTTGACGGTGCATTCCACCTGTCGTGCTCCTTTTCGTATTGCTTCGAGGCTGTTCGCTACCGCTAGCCCCAGGTCGTTATGGCAATGAACGCTTACCACAGCTTTATCAATATTGGGGACATTATCAAAAATGCCTTGAATCAAGTCACCAAACTCATGAGGGGTGGCATAGCCAACGGTGTCAGGTATATTCACTGTGGATGCTCCAGCCTCAATGGCGGCTTCCAACATACGGTAAAGATAGTCAGGTTCACTGCGGGAAGCATCCATAGGAGAGAACTCAACATCATCGACATGACTTTTAGCTCGAGCCACTATTTCCCTGGACATCGCCAATATTTCTTCCCTGCCCTTTTTAAGCTGGTAGAGCAGGTGGATATCTGAAGCAGAAAGGAAAACGTGGATTCGGGGATGGCTTGCTTCCTTAATCGCCTCCCA
>CAZYNG010000150.1:0-2541 GCA_964648615.1 uncultured Dehalococcoidales bacterium
TGGGTGGTTCCCTTCATCTGGAGAAAGAGGCACAGTCAATAACTTCTCTCCTTCCTGGCGATGGCAGTGGAGAAAACCAGGTATAGATAGTGCTTCAGTTGTAATTGAAAGCAAAGGTAAGGCGGTGTTAAATACTCTGGCTGTTCAAAGACCGGCAGGAAGAACGCTACGCACGTTCATCCGTAGTCTGGAGGCACCAATAGGTGGCGTTTCCAGCGGGTAGCAGCGCTACAAAACCTTGAAGCGGCGCAAACAACTTATGCTGTCAGAGACCCACGATAAAACTGCTGATTACGCAGTGGGGGGGAAGGCCGCCGAGGTTATGGGTCATTCCAAGTTTAGGATTCTTAACCTGCCTTGGGCCACACTTTCCTTGAAGTTGCTTATATTCCTCATACATCATCCTCAGCCCCGAGGCACCGATGGGATGACCAAAGCACTTCAATCCCCCGTCAGTTTGGATAGGTTGTTCACCATCCAGGTTGAAACGGCCAGCATCTATATCTTCCTTTACTTTTCCTCTAGGACTGAATTGCAGGTCTTCCATAGTTACCGCTTCAGTGATGGAGAAACAATCGTGAACCTCAGCCATACTGATTTCTTCACGGGCATTTTTTATTCCCGCCTCTTCGTAAGCCTTTGCCGCAGCACGGGTTGTTGTCTCAACGTGAGTATAGTCATAATCAGTATACATTAGCTCTTCACCAGAACTGTCTGCGATTTGAAGGGCCTTAATATAAACAGGGTCAGCCCTGAAATTCTTAGCCATGTCAGCGCGGACTACGATCGCCGCGGCTGACCCATCACTCACACCACAGCAATCGTACAATCCCAAAGGCCAGGCAACAATAGGTGCCTGCATTATTACCTCCACTGGAGCTTCTCTGCGAAGGTGAGCTTTTTCGCACATTGTACCATTGTGATGGCTCTTCGAAGATACCTTGGCTAGCATCATTTTGCCTTCCTCAGGGCTAAGGCCATACCTGCTGAAGTATCTGGTAGCCATCATAGCGAATGCCCCTGGAGCGGTAACATTTGGGGTAATGAGGCTCTCGTATTTCCCTATAGCACCAATGGAGAGGTCAGGAAGTCCACCATAACCTATGTCTTTAAGCTTCTCCACGCCGACAGCCAAAGCGATGTCATAAACCCCTGCAGCAACTGCATAAGAAGCTCCTCTCAAAGACTCTGAGCCGCTGGCACACATATTCTCCACATGTGTCACCGGAATGAATGGTAAATGTAAGGCATCAGATAGGGGCAGCCCGCTGACTCCCTGGTTAACTTCCGTAAATTGAGTGCCTAACCAAGCAGCCTCAATATCTTTTGGCTCTATTCCAGCATCCTCAATGCATTCTTTGAACGCTTCGAGCATTAACTCAGAATAGCCTACATCCCAGCGTTCACCAAACCTGGTACAACCCATTCCTACGATTGCAACTTTATCTTTTATACTACCCATTTCTTGTTCCTCCTTTTTGATTATTCTCTTACCGGAACCGCCTTCCAGAAATATCCATAATTGCCTCTTTTTTCATCAACAAATTTCCTGCGGAAGCTCATTCCGACAAGCATGTCTACTTTAACATCATCCAAATCGCAATCGGTGAAGTCAAACCAGCTTCTCCCGCCTCCTTCAAAGTCTACCATGCCATATATGGCTGGGGGATTATGGGTGAAAGCCAGGTTGTCTGCAGTGTAAGTAAACAGGTGCCCCTTCTTATCTGAGAACCTGTAAGGTTCCATCTCTTCAATAGCATTACAGTTGGGATTCACACATACCATTTGGTAGGGAAACTGTGGAGTGCCACATTTCTTGCATCTCGACCCTACAAGGCCTAACAGCGTTCTGCGATACCTCCAGGATAATGATATCTGTTCCCAGGGAACTGACTCACCTCTCCCCATTCCTTTATCTACTTCCATTACATTGCGGAAAGTAAGATACTTCGCATAATTATCTAGCATCTTCTTGGATTCCAGGAGTTTCTTAACTCCTTTCCCCCCGTCTTTCGTATCAGCTAGTTTTTCTGTAGCTTGGAATAATAGAGCATCGCTTCCATTTCCAAAGCTAGCAACAACAACATTATCCCCTGGATTTGCATCCTCAAGTGCTGCTCCAAGTAGGATTAAAGGATAAGCGCTGCCGGTGTTGCCCACGGTAGCAAACATATTCTCCTGAATTTGATTAGGTTCGAGCCCAAGAGATTTCCCCAGGCGAGGATGGGCAGCGGCATAAAGGCAAGGGTAAGCTGCTTTAGCAACATCCTTGGGACTAAGGTCGTATTTCTTGGCCAATCCAGAAACCACTTCAGGAATAAATTTATTGTACCCTTCATCTCTAATCCACCTGTCTTCCCATTGTCTATTGAATTTCTCGAGATCTGTCCTCCAGGTATCTCTGAAGTCGTAAGAAACAGAATGTGCTCCTCGAAAGTCGGCAATCACACCGTTTTCCCCTATAAGAAAAGCGGCAGCACCATCGCCAAAGGTTTCCTCTTGAAGACTACCAGGTAATGCCAGGCGACAATCAGAAGCGCA
>CAZYNG010000151.1:0-2486 GCA_964648615.1 uncultured Dehalococcoidales bacterium
GCCTCGATAAGGATATCTTTGCCTGGCAGGTCAGACTTTTTGATGTTGGTAATCAAGTTGCCGAAGTGGTCAACATACAAAACAGTCCCCGTTAGATTACCTTGATAGTCAACGAGCGGCTTTGGGATGGGAAAAACATGGAGAGAGGTAATTTTCTCTCCACATTCATAAGGAGATATGTCCAGAGAGAGGGCAGCAGCGACAGGGGCGAAGATGTCCCTTCCATGGAATGTGGTGCTAGCCGGATGTCTCCAGAAACGTGGCTCGGTAATGGCTACAACTTCGAAACCCTTTCCCAGGGTCACTAAGTCCTGGTCTGGAGAATATTGAACCACTGAACCTTTAGCTGAGGACAATTCATCGATTACATAGCTGAGGATACCGTTGTCTGGGGCAACAAACAAAGCTGAAGGCGTCTTCAGGATTACTCCGCGTCGCTCACTACCCACACCAGGGTCAACAATAGCTACGTGGACGGTTTTCTTGGGGAAATAGCGATAGGTGTAACCAAGGATGAAAGCGGCTTGGTAAACATTCTGGGGCTCGACGGAGTGAGTAATGTCGACGATGTTGACTTCAGGGTTGGTGCTCAAGATGACGCCCTTCATAACGGCAACATAAGCATCATCGGCACCAAAGTCGGTGGTCAAGGTTATTACTGAGTTCACGTTAAGATTAAATTATGTAGAAGATCTAGCAATCAATACTGCCATGACAATGAAGGCAATAACTAAAATGATAGTAAGGTTAAGCAGGGTTTTTTCCACTCCTCGCCGTGAACGGTAAACAGAATCAGCTTGTCCAAAAATACCCCCGAGGCCACCACCATGTAGTTGAAAAAAGATGGTGACAATTAAAGCTATAGCTAATAACAATTGGGCAACACAAAGATAAATAGGCAATTTATCCTCCTCCTAACTGTTGCATAAGGATTTTCGTTACCACTGATGGGTTAGCTGCTCCCCTGGTCGCTTTCATCACCTGTCCAGTAAGAAAAGTCAAAGCTTGTTGTTTGCCAACTTTATAGTCTGCCACCGCTTTGGCATTATTAGCAAGCACCTGCTCTACTATTGTTCTTAGCTCGGTGACATCGCTGATTTGACTTAGTTTCCTTTCAGCCACAATGTCGCTGGCTTTCTTCCCAGTATAAAACATTTCTTCAAACACTGCTTTAGCAACAGGGCCACTGATAGTCCCTTTATCCACTAAATCGAGCATTTCTACTAGAAGGCTTGGGCTTACCCTGCTATTTTCAATATCACTATCTGTAGCATTAAGCAACCGGCTGAAATCGCCTAACAGCCAGTTGCTCACCATTTTTGCCTTGTTAAGGCTTGTTAGCTTCAAGCAATCTTCGAAGTAATCGGCCATTGCCTTGGAACCTGTTAAGATATTAGCATCATATAGAGGCAAGCCGTATTGTGCCATGACCCGCTCTTTTCTAGCTTCGGGTAATTCAGGTAATTTCGCTTCAATTTCCTCTATCCACGCTCTCTCGAAAAGCAATGGGGGCAGGTCAGGCTCAGGGAAATAGCGATAATCATCAGCATATTCCTTGCTTCTCTGGCTAACGGTAACACCTTTCTCATCCAGCCAGCCTCTTGTTTCCTGAACTAGCTTGCCTCCTTTATCAAGGACTTTTCTTTGTCTTTCTGATTCATATTGTAAGGCTTGATACACAGCCTTAAAGCTGTTCATGTTCTTAACCTCAATCTTTGACAGCAATTCTTTGCTGCCTGACGGGCGAATGCTTATATTTGCATCGCATCGGAAGCTACCATCCTCCATATTGCCGGTAGATACTCCCAAATAGCGGAGGATAGTGCGTAATTTGATAAGGTAATCTCGTGCCTCTTCAGCAGAGCTGATTTCGGGCTCGCTGACAGTCTCCATTAGTGGAACTCCAGAGCGATTAACATCCACCAGGCTATAATTCTCCCTATGCCACAGTTTAGCCACATCCTCCTCAAGGTGAACCCTGGTGATATTAATTTTTTTCTGGTCTCCATTGCTGTTAATAGCCAGCCAACCCTGTATCCCGATAGGGGCATCATACTGAGAAATTTGGTAATTTTTCATCATATCAGGGTAGAAGTAATTCTTACGGTCGAATTTGCTATATTCAGCAATGGTGCAGTTTAGAGCCAGGGCAGTCATTATGGTGTATTCCACTGCTTTCTTATTGATAACCGGGAGCGTGCCGGGCATACCCAGGCAAATAGGGCAAACATGAGTATTGGGTGGAGCATCAACATAATCGGTGCTGCAGGAGCAGAACATCTTGCTCCTGGTTAATAATTGAGCATGGACCTCCAGGCCAATGACTGTCTCGTAATCCATAAAGCTGGTGTAGTATACCAACCTGTCTCGGTGGTAGCAAATAATCCGTCCCTTATTAAAAATCAAACATAAAAAGTCAAAATGACAAATTAAAATGTAAAAACCTTCCTTATTTTTGCCCTTTGATTTTTGAGTTTTGCTTTCCT
>CAZYNG010000152.1:0-2478 GCA_964648615.1 uncultured Dehalococcoidales bacterium
ATGAAATATTGCGTTGTGATAATTGATGGAGCAGCAGACTGGCCTCTGCCCCAGCGTGGCGGCAGGACCTGCCTGGAGCTGGCGAGGACTCCAAATCTGGATGCTATGGCCAGTGAAGCTACCATCGGGCTTGTTCGCACGGTGCCGCCAGGAATGGAGCCCAGCAGTGCCTGTGCCTGTATGTCGCTACTGGGTTATGACCCCAAGGTGTATTACCGGGGTAGAAGCGGTATCGAAGCTAGAAGCATGGGCATTCCCATTGAAAAGGATGAGGTCGTTTTCCGATGTAATCTGGTTGCTGTGCGTGATGGGAAGATGTGGAGTTATAGCTCAGGGCATATCAGCACAGAGGAAGCGAAACAGCTTGTCGCTAGTTTAAATGAAAATCTTGGCAGCGATGAAGTGCATTTCTATCCCGGTGTGAACTACCGGCACATATGTAAGATAAGAGGGCATAAGAATACACTTATGGCTGCCTGTACTCCCCCGCATGATATTCCTGATAAGCCTGTTGCTGAATTTCTTCCTCATGGGGCAGGGAGTAGCTTTTTGAAAGATCTCATGGAGAGATCAAAGTCTATACTTGTAGGGCATCCGGTAAATGAAGCACGCAGGTCTCGTGGCGATATACCGGCTACGATGATATGGCTTTTCTGGGGTAGTGAGAAGATACCTGACATGCCTCCTTTCAAGGAGGTTTATGGGCTTGATGCTGCCCTGACCTCAGGTGTTGACCTTTTGCAGGGATTAGCCAAAATGGTGAGAATGAAGGTGTTAAACATCCCTGGTGTGACCGATGGACTGGATAATGACTATGCTGCTCAGGCAAAAGGTGCTTTAGAAGCACTTAAAGAATGCGACCTGGTGGTTATTCACGTAGAGGCGTCGGATGAGGCTGCCCATGCTGGTGCCATAGATGATAAAATGGAGGCTATCCAGGAGGTGGATGGGAAAATCGTCAGCCGAATTCGCCAGTGGGATAAGGATGCTATTCGCGTTTTAGTCATGCCTGACCACGCAACGCCTATTGAAGTTCGGACGCATACCGATGAGCCGGTTCCATTTATGCTGTGGGGCAAGGGATTCAAGGCTAACGGGGCAAAGAGGTTCACCGAGGCTGAGGCCAAGGGGACAGGCTTTTTCATCGACGAAGGGTATAGAATTATGAAGAAATTAGTACGGTGAATAGTAACATGGCGTTAGTGGTTCAAAAGTATGGTGGTAGCTCAATTGCTGATGGAGAAAAAATTAGCAGTGTGGCTCGAAGAGTAGCCAAGGCCAGGGATGAGGGGAATGAGGTGGTGGTTGTTGTCTCGGCAATGGGGGATACCACTGATGAGTTGATCAAATTAGCTCACCAGGTTAGTGCACAGCCCAGTAATAGAGAGCTTGATTTGTTGCTTTCCACAGGTGAGGTAGTTTCCAGCACTCTTCTGGCGATGGCTCTGGAAACTCTGGGCTATAGGGCGGTCAGCCTTAGCGGTGCTCAAGCGGGCATCGAGACTGATTCCAGGTATAGCAGGGCTCGAATTCTCCGTGTTGATCCGAAGCGGATCACGAGTGAGTTGGCGAGAGGGAATATCGTCATCGTGGCCGGATTTCAGGGTGTGACCTCGGAGATGGATATCGCTACTCTAGGCAGGGGTGGCTCTGATACCACCGCGGTTGCTCTGGCTGCCAGCCTGGAGGCTAAGGAATGTCAAATTTACACCGATGTTGAAGGTGTCTATACTGCTGACCCTCGTATTGTGCCCGAGGCAACTAAGTTGAAGAAAGTTGGCTATGAGGAGATGCTTGAACTAGCTAGCTATGGAGCAAAGGTGATACATCCCAGGGCAGTAGAATTGGGCGGTCTACATAATGTACCAATACTGGTAGCTTCTAGCTTTGTTGATCGCCCAGGCACTATTATTTGTAAGGAGGCATCTATGGAGGTAAGAAATAAGGTGAGCGGCATTGTCCACGATACTAATGTAGCCAAAGTCACGGTCATTGGGGTTCCTGACCACCCTGGCATCGCTTCAGCTATATTTGAGCCTTTAGCCAATGCTGATATAAGTGTGGACACCATTGTTCAGAATGCCAGCATCGAAAAGATTGCTGACCTTACCTTCACGGTGACCCGAAGCGACCTATCCAGGGCAATGTCTATTGTGGAGACTGTGGCTAAAACTGTAGAGGCAAAACGATGTGTTGCTGATTCTAAATTAGCCAAGGTCAGTATCGTTGGAACGGGTATGTTAGACACACCGGGCTATGCTGCTAAGATGTTCCGCACACTTTACGAACAGGGCATCAATATCCAGTTAATCACCACTTCGGAAATAAGGATAACCTGCATCATTTCTGAAGACAGTGTCGAGGATGCAGTCCGGGCATTACATAGAGCCTTTGAGCTTGAAGAAGAATAGCCTGGGATTGCTTCGTCCCCTTCGCTTCGCTCTGGGCTGCGGCTCACAGCGCTCCTCACAATGACGA
>CAZYNG010000153.1:0-2453 GCA_964648615.1 uncultured Dehalococcoidales bacterium
CATTCTCCCCAGGGATATACTCGATAAATCCTGCTACTTTTTTATCTCGTTCAGAGTAAAGTAGTTTAGATTTCAGTCCTTCGGAAAAACGTTTTGTCAACCACTCAAGTTTCTTTTGAGCCCCTTCATGTTTTGGATTAAGAAGACACGTAGGTCCGGGACTATATTGGGAGCTATTCTTATGGTCAATGTTTATGACTATTGTGTCTTTTCCCATAATACCCCCAAAAGCTAAATTTGATTAATCTTCCCATCTATATAATTTTTTCTTGTTTTTTAATTCATCCAATCCACAGTCAAAGCAGATGCCATTGTGGCAAGATATTATCCCACCGCACCTGGGGCATTTCCATTTGTCCTCTTCCTTTTCAAGGAATTTCTTGATGCCATTCTCTTTGATAAATTCGAGGTTGTCGATCATACTCATCCTGTAATGTCTTCTGTAGCGTTCATCGATATGGCTGAGCCTTTGGCAGGGAAAATCATCGCATTGGTAACAGTATTCAACCTTGCGATTAGCGAGCAGATCGCATCTCTTTTTGAGGAAGGCGCAGTTCTTATCTCTTGGCCTGCAACCGGTACAGTAAGGCATTCTGATTCCCTTGCTTCTTACATCATGTTTGAAAGCAAGGTATCCGCTGCATATCGTGCAGTTCATTCCGCACGGAGCGATTAATTCCTCGTTCATTTAATTTAAGCAGGATACATTAATATCGATGAAGGTTCTACCACTGAAGTCGAAAGCAAGCAAAAAGGCACAGATTATGGACCTGTGCCCTTGAATTCTATTGGTAGCGGGGATTGGATTTGAACTCCATCCTGCTGAAATAATCTTCCAAAGTCTGCGTTAAAGGAAAGCCCTTGCTGTGAATATCATACCGCCTCGATGACAGAGATACGCCGCGACGCTATATATAGAAGCGGAAATCTGCGACAGTTGGTCCGGCTCGTTCCAAATACTTGAGCACGTTAACAACTTTTCCTGCATATTCCAGCGTGACTGGTCTACTAAACATCAAGTTTGTGGTATTTCAATTCATCTTCGTTAGAGCTAGCATTTCTTGTGCTGGTAGTTCTATGCCTCGGCTCGCCGCTTCCTTTCTGATACCACCACCGCCCCGAGACCAAAGAGGCCAACAACAGCCAGCCCAATGAAGAAGCCTAGGCCAGGGAGTGGAATTAGCCCTAAGAGTAGCTCTAAGAGTTTAAGGATGACAAGTCCTAAAGCTAAGGCTCCAACCATGATAGCTTTGCCTTCCACAGCTCTAAAACGACCAATAATCCACCTTCCGATAAACAAGCCCACGGGAATTTGGGCAAGGTAAAGACCTATTCCCCAGAGAGCCAGGGCAATCAATCCCACAGGTATGCCTATAATGGTGAAGCACACTAAAAAGGCAGCAATAGGGGCGACAAACACGATGAGAGCTCCCCAGCCAGCGCTTGCCCCGGGGCTAGTGCCTATAGCGTCGGCGATAGAGGTCAGCCGTCTCTGCGCAATCAGGATGATAACCAAACCAGTCACCAGAGCCATCAGGAACCTTATCACCTTGCTTACTATACCGAGGGGAGGAAAAGCTTTGGCTGGCTCTTCCTTTACCGGTACCGGGGGCAGGTTGTGGGTGGTTGCGCCGCCAATCTGCGCGCCTGATTGAATGTCAGCTTCCTCCTCGCTGGTATAGGTTAGGTCGCCTTCGATGTTGGCTGTAGACAGTATGGTCAGGCTATCAACTTCAAGTTCAACATTTCCCTTCACTCCATTGCCTATAGTGACCTTGCTTCCGCCACCTTTGATATCGCCCTCTATAAGTCCGTCAATACGCACGTTCGCGGCACCAACAAAAAGGTCACCCTTGACCGTGGCTGTGCTAGCCACATTCACCGCGCTGCCAAATACTATCAAGTCACCGTTGACGTTGCCACTGATACTAATAGTTTGCCCTGCTGCTCGCACAGCATGGCCAACATCACCACTGATGCTGATCATGTTGCCAGCAACCATAGCACTGCCATTAACTGCGCCATTGACGGTAATCGTATAGCCGGCAGCCCAGAGTTCGCCGTTAACCATGCCGTCAATAATAATGGTGGAGGCCCCGACATATAAGTCGTCATCGACTACCTCTCCACTGCCGACGGTGACCGTCTCTTCGCTGCGGGCATCAAATGCCAAAACTGGCGCCGCGGTCAACATCATCATTATCACGAACGTTAGAATGACAGCTAATCCTCTAAGAACATGTTTTGACATGCACACCTCCTTACTCTTTGCCTGGCATGGTTAATTGAATGTGTTTTCACAGGGTAATGTAGCAAATAGCATCTCGTTTGTCGATATCTTTTCAGGGTTCTTGGGTTTTAGCCTTTAAGAAATGCGAAATGTTAATATCAAAATCACCCCAAATGGACGGGGAGATCGAGGGTTCGTCCACCTTGGTGAGATTTACACACAA
>CAZYNG010000154.1:0-2440 GCA_964648615.1 uncultured Dehalococcoidales bacterium
GCGTCTCACCATAGCTAACATGGTTGTGGAAGCAGGAGCCAAAGTTGGCTTATTTTCCAGCGATGAAGTCACTCAAAGCTTTCTTTCCTCACAAGGACGCGGCGATGGCTATAGACCACTCTATCCCGACGCCGATGCCAAGTATGAGCGGATTATGTCGCTAAATCTCGCTTCCCTTGAACCAATGGTTTCTTTACCCCATACCGTGGATAATGTCCGCCCCGTCACCGAAGCAAAGGGGATTAAGGTCCAGCAAGTATTCATCGGCACCTGCACCAATGGGCGTCTTGAAGACTTAGCCTTGGCGGCTAATATTCTGAAAGGTAAGAAGAGATATTCTGATACCAGGCTTCTGGTAGCTCCAGCTTCGCAACAGGTGCTTTTGCAGGCCATAGAGAGGGGCTATATCCACAGCCTGGTTGAATCTGGAGCAGTCATCCTGCCTCCAGGCTGTGCTGCTTGCCTTGGGTTACATCAGGGCGTATTAGCAAATGGAGAAGCTTGCCTTTCCACCGCCAACCGAAATTTTAAGGGACGCATGGGCAATCCTGAAGCCATGATATACCTGGCTAGCCCGGCCACCGCCGCTGCCTCAGCTATCAAGGGCGAAATTACCGACCCCAGGGAGGTTATGTAATGCCTGAAGCAGTGCTCAAAGGAAAAGCAATTAAGCTGGGGGACGACATCTCCACAGACGACATTATTCCCGGCAGATTCGCTCATCTAAGAAGCAACCTGCCTGAGCTTTCCAAACACACCTTTGAGGACCTCATCCCCAATTTTGCCTCCAGGGTAAATCAGGGCAATTTCCTGGTGGCAGGCAAGAATTTTGGCTCAGGTTCCAGCAGGGAGCATGCCCCTTTGGTAATCAAAATGTCAGGAATAGCTGCCATTCTGGCTAAATCAGTAGCTCGTATTTTTTTCAGAAACGCCATAAATCAAGGCTTACCGGTATTGCTATGCGATACCGACCAGATTGACAATGGAGACCAGCTTGAGATAGATTTAACCGAAGGAGTGATAACTGACCTGACCTCCAATGCTAGACTTACTTCCACTAAAATGCCACCATTGATGTTCGCCATACTTAAAGAAGGAGGGCTCATCCCCTACATTAAAAAGCATAAGGATTTTGAACTCTAGTGAACGCCATTCTGAGCTACATTTCCTCTCCCTGGACGGGAGAGGATTAAGGTGAGGGTAAAGATCATGCAGCATAGAGTAACTCTTATCCCTGGCGACGGCATAGGGCCCGAGGTTGCCGCGGCCACTCAAAGGGTATTAGAGGCAACCGGAGTCCAGTTTCAATGGGATGTAGTCACTATAGGCTCCCGAGCTCAGGAAATGTTCGGCACGCCACTTCCTCAAAACGCACTGGACTCAATAAGAAAAAATAAAGTTGCCTTAAAAGGGCCGGTGACCACACCTATCGGTAGCGGGTTTAGAAGCGTTAATGTCGCCCTACGCAAGGAATTAGACCTTTACGCTTGCCTTCGGCCATACAAAATTTATCCCGGCGTACCGACACCGTTCAAAGATGTAGACATAGTGGTGGTCAGGGAAAATACCGAAGACCTTTATTCAGGTATAGAATTTGCCAAGGATAGCTCGCAGACTGCAGAGTTACTGGATTTCGTCTCCAAAACAACTGGAGACAGGATAAAGGAAGATTCTGCAGTGAGCCTGAAAGTCATATCCCAGACAGCAAGCAGGCGAATTGTCAAATTTGCCTTCGACTACGCCAGGCAAAACAACAGGAAAAAGGTAACCGCTATTCACAAGGCCAATATACTGAAGTTCTCCGACGGCCTTTTCCTCGATACCGCTCGCCAGGTAGCTAATGAATATCCCGACATCGAATTTGACGACATGGTTTTAGATACAACTTGTATGGAGTTAGTGAGAAAACCGTGGCAATTTGATGTTCTGGTCCTGCCCAATTTTTATGGAGACTTTATCTCCGAGCTTTGTGCCGGATTAGTCGGCAGTATGGGAGTAGCCCCCGGGGCTAATATCGGGGATGATATCGCTGTCTTTGAGCCCACACATGGCAGCGCCCCCAAGTATGCCGGGGAAAATAAGGTCAACCCTATGGCAATGATGCTCTCCGGGGTAATGATGCTTCGCTATCTGGGGGAAGCAGACACTGCCAATAAACTGGAAAAGGCAATCGCCGCTGTCATTGCGGAAGGCAAGAACCTGACTTATGATTTAAAGCCCGATGATCCTGTAGGCACCAGCCAGGTTGCTGATGCCGTGATAGAGAAATTGAAATAAGCTTTTAGATTGTTATGACTCGCCAAGAAACTCCAAAATGGTGTCAAGCACCTCCTCCGTCTCTTCCAAAAGTCCGTGAGCGGAATTCTCAAAGGAGACAAGCCTGGAGCCGGGTATGGCTTTCCCCAGAATTGAACCGTTTTCTGCGGGTATGAGAATGTCC
>CAZYNG010000155.1:0-2397 GCA_964648615.1 uncultured Dehalococcoidales bacterium
TTGTATAATAGCAAATGCATATAGCGGGGGAGTGAAGTGTCACACGATTTTTACGATGTTATCGTAGTTGGAGCAGGTCCTGCAGGAAGTTACACTGCTTATGGGTTGTCTTCTCGGGGTTTTAAGGTGGCTGTCTTAGAGCAGAAAGAAGCTCCGGGAATTGATACTTGCTGCACCGGCATTGTTAGCTCTGGGTGTTTTGACTCCTTTGGAGTTGCCCCTGAAGTAATATCGAATAAGGTAAGGTCGGCTAAGCTATTCAGTCCTTCGGGCAAGAGTTTGAGGCTGGAGAAGAAGGGAATCCAGGCTTATATTGTTGACCGGGCTTCCTTTGACCGGGCGATAGCTGCGAAAGCTATGGCTGAAGGTGCTGATTACTTTTTCTCTCTTCCAGCAACGGACATCGTTATAGATAGCGACGGGGTACAGGTTGAAACTCCTCATTTGGCGTTCAAGGCCAGGGCAGTGGTCATCGCTGCTGGTTTTAAGCCAGGCTTCACCAGAAAACTCGGTTTGGGGAGCATCGACCATTTTGCTATGGGTGCCCAAACTGTGGTTGAAGTTCAGGACGTTGAAGAAGTTGAAATTTACTTCAGTCAAGAAATGGCACCGGGATTTTTCGGCTGGCTTGTTCCTGTTTCAAACGGCGAAGCTTTAGCGGGCGTGCTTGCTACATCGCATGCCAAATTCTATTTGGAGAAATTACTGAGTAGCCCTTTTTGCCGGGAGAAGATAGTACGACGAGACACGGAGATAAAGAAGAAGGCTATCCCTTTAAAGACTTTGCCTCGCACCTTTAGAAACAGGTTATTAGTTATCGGCGATGCTGCTGGACAGGTGAAGACTACTACAGGAGGGGGAATATATTTCGGAAATCTGGGCAGCCAGGCAGCAGTAGAGGTGCTGAGCGAGGCACTTGATACAGGGAACTTAGGAGCAAAACAGCTTTCCCGTTATCAAAGAGCCTGGAAGGCAAAAATGGGAAGGGAAATTCACGTCGGCTATATGGCTCGCAGGCTATATGAGAAGCTGAGTGATAGTCAAATAGAGAGGATATTTGATATTGTTAGTTCCCATAATATAGCAGGAGCTTTACTTGACTCACCCAGTTTCTCCTTTGACTGGCATGGCAACTTGATATTGGCCTTTATGAAAAGCGTTTGGAATTATCTCCCCGGCAAAATATCCTCTGTATTTAGAAGGGAGATTGATTCCATAAATATTAGCGGAAGGCAAGGGGCATGAGCGGAGATAGTTCTCTGCCCCGTCATGTAGCCATAATCATGGATGGCAATGGCAGGTGGGCAAAGCAGCGAGGGCTTCCCAGGATTGAGGGTCACCGAGCTGGTGCCAAGAACGTTCGCAAGGTAGCTCGAGCATTTGCCGACCATGGCATAAAGTATCTCACCCTCTTTGCCTTCTCCACTGAGAATTGGGGTAGGCCGCAGGAAGAGGTCACCGGCCTATTGCACTTGCTATCACAGAGTATAGATGAGGAAACTCAACGTTTCCATCAGGCTAACATAAAGTTGGTGCATATTGGCAAGCCAGATAGATTACCTTTGGAGCTGAGGCGAAAAGTGGAGTCGGCCACCGAGCTTACCAAGGATAATACCAGAATGACTCTCTGTCTTGCCTTCGATTATGGTAGTAGGTCTGAGATAGTGGATGCAGTGCGGTGTATCAAGGAAGGCAATGTTTCCCCGGAAGGTATAAGCGAGACAATATTCAGCAGTTATCTTGATACTGCAGATATTCCTGATCCTGACCTCCTCATCCGTACTGGTGGCGAATTTCGTTTGAGCAATTTCCTATTATGGCAGGTAGCTTATAGTGAGCTTTACTTCACGCCGGTATCATGGCCAGACTTCAACGAAAAAGAGATTGAGAAAGCACTACTTGACTATGAGCAGCGGCAGCGCCGTTTTGGCAATCTGTAGCTCGTTTAATTGACCGTTGTTATGCGAGAAATAGCGCTAGTTATACTGTGGACGCTGATCCCAGTCAGCGAATTAAGGGGAGGGATTCCTTTAGGGGTTCTTGGTTTTGGGCTTGACCCGCTGCTTGTCTTTCTCGTCGCAATTATTGCGAATGCCCTGTTGTTTTTCCCCATTTTCTTTGGTTTGCGCCTGTTCTATGACAAGTTTTTGTCTCGATTTCAGCTCTTCAACAGGTATTTGGAAAATGTAAGGAAGAGAGGCAAGCCGAAAGTTGATAAATATGGCTTCTGGGGGTTGACCTTGCTTGTGGGGATACCCTTGCCCGTTACCGGCGTATATACCGCGACCTTCGTGGGCTGGCTGTTAGATATGGATTGGAAGAAAGCTTTTCCTGCTATAGGACTGGGGGTGGTTATAGCAGGCACGATAGTTCTTTTAGTTACTCTGGGTGTTATTG
>CAZYNG010000156.1:0-2395 GCA_964648615.1 uncultured Dehalococcoidales bacterium
GAATTGGAGAATATTAGAGAGGAATTAAAATACGATGTAGAAGTAGTCAGTGAGGATAGAGAGAGCTTGTTAGTGGAATGGCTCAATGAGCTCATTTATCTTTTCGATGCTGAGCATGTTTTGCTCAAAAGATTTGATGTTCAGAGCTTATCCAACACCAGGCTGAAGGTTACCTGCTATGGAGAAAAAATCGACCCCTCAAGGCACAAGATAAAAACAGGAGTAAAGGCAGCTACATATCATATGTTGAGGATAGATAAGGACAACAAGGGATATAAAGCACAGGTAATCTTTGATATCTAGGGGTTGAAAAATGGCGCCGTGGCAGGGACAACTTACCAGGATAGATAATTACCACTGGGAAATCCCCCAGAGCTATAAGCAAGGCATGAGAGTCCCCGGTTTAATCTACGCCAGCGAGGAAATCCTGAAATCTATAGAGGCGGAGCAAACACCGGAACAGGTCGCCAACGTTGCTTTCCTCCCCGGCATAATCAAATTCTCCATGGCCATGCCCGATATCCACTGGGGGTATGGATTTCCCATCGGCGGTGTGGCTGCTATGGATGTTAAGGAAGGAGTAATCTCCCCCGGCGGCGTAGGTTACGATATCAACTGCGGCGTGAGATTACTGCGCACCAATCTCACCGAAGCGGAGGTAAGACCAAAGATTAACCAGCTTATCAACGAACTGTTCAGGAACGTACCATCTGGCCTGGGCTCCCAGGGAAAGATAAGAGCAAGTCATAAAGAAATGCGAGAATTGATGGTTGAAGGAGCTAAATGGGCAGTGAGACATGGTTTCGGCTCCACAGATGACCTTGAAGCTACCGAAGAGGGCGGCTGTCTGGAAGGCGCTAACCCCGACAAGATAAGCGACAAGGCGATAAAAAGAGGCATGCCACAGGCAGGCACGCTGGGCTCAGGAAACCATTTCCTCGAAGTCCAGGTGGTAAAGGAAATCTTCGAGCCCGAGACAGCTAAAGCTATGGGCATTGACGAAACAGGGCAGATACTGGTTCTTGTTCACACCGGTTCTCGTGGATTTGGTCATCAGGTTTGCACCGACCATCTGCGTGTGATGGAAGAAGCAGTATCAAGATATGGGATAAACCTCCCTGACAGACAGCTCGCCTGCGCACCCATAGAATCACCAGAGGGCAAGGATTACTTTGCCGCTATGGCCTGTGCCGCCAATTATGCCTGGAACAATCGGCAATGCATCGCTCATTGGGCCCGGGAAAGCTTCTCCACAGTCTTTGGCAAAAGCGCTGAAGAGCTCGGCATGAGACAAATTTATGATGTCGCTCACAATATCGCCAAAATAGAAGAACACACTGTTAACGATAAGAAAATCAAGGTCTGCGTGCACCGCAAAGGAGCTACCAGGGCTTTCCCAGCAGGACACAAGGATATCCCTGAACGATATAAAGAAATAGGACAACCTGTGCTTATTCCCGGCGATATGGGACGATGCTCCTTCGTTGCCGTCGGCACTCAGAAAGCCATGGAGGAGAGCTTCGGCTCTACCTGCCATGGAGCTGGCAGGAGGATGAGTCGCGGCGCTGCCCGAAGGAGTCTCAGGGGCAAGGATGTTGCCAGGGACCTGGCGGAAAGAGGCATCCTGGTAAAAGCGGGAGATATTCCCTCCCTGGCTGAGGAAGCATCACAGGCATACAAAGATGTTACTGAGGTAATTGAGGCAGTTCACCAGGCGGGAATCTCCAGGAAGGTAGCTATGGCTGTACCTCTGGGCATCATCAAAGGATAGAAAAATGCCACTGCGCGCCAGGCCAAACAAGCCTCAACCCGTGACAAAACTTCCCTCCCCCCAGCTAAAAAGCAAATTCTCGCTGGAAGAAGCCATCGCCGGACGAAGGTCAATTCGCAGATATCGCGCAGAGCCAGTAACTCTATCTCAATTAGGTCAGATACTATGGGCAGCGCAGGGTGTGACCGGGACAGGAAGCGTCAGAGCAGCACCCAGCGCTGGAGCTACCTATCCCCTGGAGATTTTCGCGGTTTTGGGCAACAGGACTGTAGACAACCTGCAGGCCGGCATTCACCACTACGATGTAAGCACTCATTCGCTAGTTCTACACCAGGCAGGCGACTTGAGGCAGGAATTAGCCAGCGCCGCCTTAGACGAAAGATTTATCGCCGAAGCGCCTGTTAACATCATCATCTGCGCAATTTACCTCCGCACTTCCTATACCTATGGCAGACGCGGCGAAAGATATGTCCACATGGAGGTGGGACATGTGGGCGAAAACATCCACCTCCAGGCTGTAGCTCTTGGTTTAGCTACAGTGGAAGTCGGCGCCTTCAATGATGAGCAGGTGAGAAAAGTCCTTCAGCTGGAAGAGCAAATCAAGCCGCTTTATATAATGCCCAT
>CAZYNG010000157.1:0-2385 GCA_964648615.1 uncultured Dehalococcoidales bacterium
GTTCGCATAGTTATCGTATTGCAAACTCTGAAACTCGACGTTATTATACGAGCCAGGGATAGTGCGTTGCACAGATAATCCCGGGCAAAGGAGGTATGTTCTTGAAGGAATTCTCGCAGCAAAGACTAGCAGGTAGAATAGCGCTGGTGACGGGGGCTGGTTCCGGGATCGGTAGGGCAATCAGTTTACGGTATGCCAGGGAAGGGGCTGATATTATAGTGGATGATATAAATCTGGAAGGGGCTAACGAGACAGCCAAGGGGATTGAGGAGTTGGGTAGAAAGGCTATGGTGATAAGGGCTGATGTCGGCGTATCGGCCGAGGTTGAAGCGATGCTTGAAAAAGCCTACGGTGAGTGGGGAAGAATAGACATTATGGTAAACAACGCCGGAATCAGTGGTTTACCGTATGTTCTTATCGAGCAAACCGAGGAAGAATGGGATCGCGTTATGAACACAAACCTCAAGGGTGTGTGGCTCTGTTCAAAGTTTGCTGCCATAAGGATGCTGGAGCAGGAAAGGAAGTTTGGTTCCCTGAGGGGGAAGATAATAAACATTGCCTCCATCGTTGGTAAGACGGCGACATCACACATAGGTGCCTATTCAACGAGCAAATTCGGGGTGATAGCCGTAACTCAAGTGTTCGCTAAAGAGCTGGCTCCCGACATAACCGTAAACGCTATCTGCCCTGGTTTCCATGTTACCGGCATATATTTCAACAGTGAGGAGGTAGTGAGAGGCTCCATGAAGACTTTCAAAGCTCCAGAAATTCTCCTCGAAAGGCTTGGGAGAGCCGAAGACGTTGCCCCCCTGGCTGCTTTCCTGGCATCAGAAGACAGCGACTACATGACCGGTCAGGCTGTGAACATCGACGGGGGAGTGGAGTTCCATTAAGTTGTGGCTAGATGACAACACAGTGAATGTAATCTGCCAGGGTCCCGATGTCCAGGAACCAGTTGTCCATTTTGTTAAGTCCCCAGACTAATTTCAATGAGTCAAGGCTGGAGCCCTCAGCGAGCTCGCCAGGGCGAAGACCATATGCCTGAGCCCGTGCTTGAGAGAGCCAGGCAAAATCCAGCACCTAACCTCGTTAGTAGTGTCCATCGCGAGAAGCGGAAATTCAGGATTCACCATCCTTTTTGAGTATATAGTCCCGGGCAATTTTGAGAGCTGCCTCAGCCACCTCTGGTTCGATATATTTAGTCAGATCATTCGGGGTGTGATACACCAATCCTTCACTGAACTTGCTGATATCGAAGCTGATGCCGGCCATATTGGTAGCCTCGACCCCAATTTTGCCGAATTCAGCGGCATCTGTGCTCCCGGCGCCAAAAGGCATGCTGGAAATCTTGGCAACATAGCCCAATGATTTTGCAACATCGACGCACTCCTGTGCCATCTCGTGGGAAAGTTCCACAGAATTATTCAGATCCCGGTGGGAAAAATTGAGGTCTTTGACCTTGTAAAGCGTATCGATGTTCAAGACGTAAGTCTTCGTATGGAGTAATTCTGGCCTATGCTTTCTGCAAAAGGCGCGTGCCCCGCGGAGCCCGGCTTCTTCAGCATCGAAAGATGCCATCATCAGGCGAGTATGCCGCAAAGGGTTTGTGCCTGCTTGCTTAGCATCGTGAAAAAGCTTTGCGGTCTCATTGGTAATTGCTACGGCAATCATGTTATCGCCTGCGGCCGGAGATACCTGCCGGGTTGTAAAGAATGCCAGGGGAAGGACAAAAATGGCACCCACTAGCAGCGCCAATGGTATCCAGGGATGTGTCCACTCAGGAACAGAACCGCGAAATATTACCAACGCGGTTTCTATCAAGGAAACAAGGAAACCAAGCAGTAGAAACGCTATCCCTGCGGTGATAAATCTAGCATAGTATTTTGGGGCGTGGGCAATAAGTTGAAACACGTAGGCGGCGTCATGATGTCCGCTGACGATGATTTGCTGCTTCACCTCGCCCTCTGGCTCAATGGAGCCGAAAACGTTATAGCCGGTGGCTTTGGGGAAGAGTGGGTCAAATGTTTCCCAATAGCGCACGAATTGGCAATAGAATACAAGTATTCCTAATGAGTAACCGATGAGCGCAGGCAAGGGGAACTGGAGATATAATAGAGTGGAGCAAATAAAATAAAGAACGACCAGTGCGGGGATATATTTCAGAAAGCTCTTCGGGTGGACGGTGAAATCTTCAATTCGCACGGAGTCCGCGTCACAATTTTTGGTGAATTCCTCTTTTATCCGGTTGGCAGCATTCCGGCAAGCCTCTGTACCTGCCAGGCGGTTAGCATATTTTTCTACGACTTCGTTAGTGAAATCGAAGACGCGTTGCACATGACTTTCATTTATGTCCAGGATAGAGTTTGCCATATCAGAACAGTATGC
>CAZYNG010000158.1:0-2352 GCA_964648615.1 uncultured Dehalococcoidales bacterium
TGAAAAGTACTAAATGTTTGGAATTTAGAATTTTGAACTTGTTGAGGATTTAAGCGGTCATGGTTTATCACCGTTCTTTACGATTAGCGGAGAACTTTTATTGCTACATCTGGCAAGGGATGGGGAATAATTGTAACGCCAGCCTTTGGTGCCATGTTTTGCGAGGGAAGCAACCACATGTGCTGGTTGACCCGGGGCATATCCACGATGAGGTTGGTGAAGCCTGCCTCGATTCGTTGATCGAGACAATGGACAAAGATGGGCTGCGCATCACGGATGTGGGGCTGATAATTGTCACTCACAGTCATCCGGACCATTTTGAAGCTGCATCTACTATCGCTGAAAGAAATAACGCCCTGGTTACTTTATCCAGAGAGGAAGATGATTTCTACCACGGAATAGGAAACAGGCTTTACGAAGTTTTTGGCGCCAGGCTTTCACCCATCAGTCCGCTCTTTTACCTCAAAGAAGGTGATTTAACCTTGGGCACGAGTAACAAGGTCACTGTCCAGGTTTTGCTTACCCCGGGACATTCCCCGGGATCGATTTCGCTTTACTGGAAAGAGAAAAAAGTATTGATAAGCGGTGATGTGGTTTTCTGGGGTAGCATTGGCAGAACAGATCTTCCTGGCGGTAGCCCTACCCTGCTGCGAAGCAGCATTGACAAATTATCACAACTTGATGTGGAATATTTGATTCCCGGACATAGTACCGAACCGGGCAAGATAATCGCCGGTAAGCAAAACGTGGAACGAAATTTCCAGATGGTGAAGATGTTTGTATAATGTATATAGGGAAAGAGATGGATATAGACCCGAGAATTAAGCATGCCATAGAGAGAACTAAAGTAGTTAGGTTCCCACGGCAAAATCTGGCTACCTTTGGCAACACCATTGTCTCTTACTATGTGGTAACCGGATTAACCAGGAATGTCAACGTAGTGAGAGAGGGAAACGTGATTGCTGAGAGGCCAAGGATTGTTACCCCGAGCTACCTGACCAGGTTGGAGGGGTTTAGTGAGCAAGCCAGCAAATACCTTCAGACCGTGGCAGAGAACGCTCCCCACGAGCCAGGCATCTTCTATCGGTACAAAAATGAAGCCAAAGAGATGAACATTGTTTCTGAACCTATAGCAACACTACTAAATAAGCTAAACGAAAGAATAGAGGAGGAAAACAATCCACTGAGTGCCATAATTAAAGGGATAGAAGAGCTATGGGACGTATCATTGATGATATTTATCTATGAGCTAACGAGAGGGTCGGTATATACCAACATCACTGATTTTCAAAGGAGGGGCTTCCTGAATATAGATTCCACCGGGGTGCCTAAGGATGCTCGAAATTTTATTGAGGAACTTTTCGAACTGGTAAGCAAAGACGTTTCTCGAGCCCCTGAGTTGGTCAGCGAGTTGAATAGATGGGGACTATTCGAGGAATATCAGGACAGGTTCTTCGCCCTATTCCGAAAATAATGCCTCATCTTGTCAAAAAGATCTCATCCATGCTACATTAGGTAAGTTTTATGACGGAAAATGCTGTGGTAAAGGAACTTCTGGAGGCAGGAGCTCACTTTGGGCACCTGACCAGCGTGTGGCATCCTAAGATGAAGGATTATATCTTCACTCAGCGCAATCGTATCCATATCATCGACCTGGAGAAAACAGCCGAGAGGCTGGACCAGGCATATGCTTTCGTTAGGAAATTAATCACCAACGGGCAAACTCTCCTTTTCGTAGGCACCAAGAAGCAAGCTCAACAAATAATAGAGGAAGAAGCAAGTAGATGCGGTATGTGCTATGTCAACGAGAGATGGATTGGTGGGACATTGACTAATTTCGATACAATACAATCACGGATTAATTACCTGGTTGGCCTGGAAGACCGCCAAATAAAGGGGGAATTGGAGCATTTACCAAAGAAGGAAAAGTCAAAGATAGAAAAGGAAATTTCCCGTCTGAATATCAAGATAGGCGGCTTTAAGGAAATGGATACTCTGCCAGGAGCCCTATTTGTCGTGGACATAATCAAGGACAAAATCGCCCTTTCCGAGGCTAAAAAGCTCGGTGTACCCGTGGTTGCCATAGTAGATACCAATTGTAATCCTGAGGAAGTTGATTACCCCATCCCTGCCAATGACGATGCTATTAAAGCGATTAAATTGATTTGTAGCAGAATAGCCGACGCTGTACTTGAAGGAAAGCAAATAAGAGAGCAAGAACAACTGGAAATGGTCAGTATAGAAGGGCAGGAGATGGAGGAGGGTGTTGAACTCCTGGCTTCCTACTCGTTTAGTCCTGATGAGGAACAACCGGCGGAAGCCCCACAAGAGCAAGCAGAGGAACCATCGGAG
>CAZYNG010000159.1:0-2201 GCA_964648615.1 uncultured Dehalococcoidales bacterium
GGGGGGATTTCTGCTGGCTATGGCAGTCACGAAAAAGCCTCGCAATGACCGCCTTACATCATTGCGAGGCAGGGTATAGAAACGGGCTTGATGATCAGACCTCGATTTTCCCTTCCTTCATCGTGTCAGTCGGCTTAAACACTTGCACGTTAAATCTCTGAGCAAGAGCTTCACATCTCCTGGTCAATTCAGCATATCCTATGCCCTTTGCAAGCTGAAAAGGTCCGAAGCCGCCTCCTCCATTGATGATTGCGGTATCAATATCGGATGCGCTCGTTACTACTCCCTCGTCAAGCAGTTTCGTTGCTTCATTTACCTGCAAGGCAATGAGGTCATTCACACCGAACTCTTTAGTAGCCTTTGAGGTATCTATTGTGGGTCTACCTGCAGACCAATCGTAAAAGCCTTTTCCGGTCTTCTTCCCAAGTTCGCCTGCGTTAACCTTCTGTTCAAGTGCTGTTCCTCTATAATCCGGAGAAAGCCCATCGTGGAGATACTTGAGCCCGTGATAAGCGATATCAATTCCTACGAAATCCAGCAGCTCATAAGGAGCCATGGGCATCACTGCTTTGAACGCACCATCAAACTCCTCCGGAGATACAATTTTTTTCTCCAGTATTAGCTCAAGCAAAAGCATGACGGGGGCATTTACTCTGTTGTAAATGAACGAAGGAGAGTCTTTCTCAACCCTGACTGGAGCCTTGTTCATGTTTTTCGCTAAATCATATGTGACCTGCATGGTCTCTTCGCTGGTCTTTTCTCCCTTTGTCACCTCAACGAGCTTCATCCTGACGGCAGGGTTAAAGAAGTGCATTCCGACAACCTTGTCCGGCCTGTTGGTTGCTTTTGCTATCTCGGTGATGCTCATGTTCGAGGTGTTTGTCGCAAGAATGGCATGCTCTGGTGCAAACTTGTCCAGGTCCTTGTAAACTGATTTCTTAATATCCATGACCTCAGGAACTGCTTCAATCACAAAGTCAGCATCTTTAACCGCCTCCTCGATGCTAACAGTTGTCTCAAGCCTGTTTAGCAGCTCATCCCTTTGTTCTGCGGTTAGCTTTCCCTTGGCAACAAAAAATCTCTCCAGGCTGTCCTTAATCCCCTGGGCGCCTTTGTCAATGAACCTCTGCTCGATATCCCTCATGGCTACCTTGTAGCCGCTCATCAGTGCAACCTGGGCAATCCCGTGCCCCATATCTCCTGCACCCATTACCGCTATCTTTTTAATTTCCTCGACCTTCATTCTGACCTCCTTCTTAATTTATACTGTTTATTCCCCCTTAAATTGGGCCTCTCTTTTCTCCAGGAATGCTGTCATTCCCTCTATGGCATCCTTTGTGCCTGATACCATGTTGAGGTTTTTCCCTTCGACCTTCAGTCCTTCCTCAAGTGTTGTTTCGAGTCCGAGGGTTACTGATTCCAGAATAGCCTTAACGGCAAGCGGCGCCTGCTTTGTCAATCTGTGGGCAAGGTCTTTAGCATCATTCATTAATTCCCCCGGTTGAGAGACCGTGTTGATAAGACCGATATCCAAAGCTTCAGGAGCATTTATTCTCTTTCCGAAGACGAGCATATCCAGTGCCCTTGTTTTCCCGATTAACCTGGGCAGCCTCTGTGTGCCACCCCAGCCAGGAATAATGCCGAGGTTGACCTCAGGGCAGCCAATCTTGGCCTTCTCCGTACTGACCATGACTCTGAAATGGCAGGCCATCGTTAGCTCACAGCCACCTCCTAAGGCATAGCCATTTATCGCAGCCACCACAGGCTTGGGATATCTTTCGATTCGACTAAATACCGCCCGCCCCTTGTTTCCAATCTCTGCCGCCCTTGCTGCCTCGGTAACATCAAAACCGGCTGAGAATCCCCTCTCACCGGCACCGGTAATAATCAATACCCGTACCTCTTTATCCTCCTCGAATTGGTCCAGTGCTTTTTCGAGGTCCTCGAGCAAAGCTAAATTTACCGAATTAGCTGGCGGTCGGTTCAGAGTGATTATCCCGATGTTACCCTCTTTCTCCACAATCAAAGTTTCGTAAGCCATCATATCCCCTCCTTTTTGATCTACTCTATATCTTTTCGATTATGGTTGCAGTACCCTGTCCACCACCAACACAAGGCGTGGCAAGACCAAATCTCCCTCCTTCCACACCCAGTATCCTGGCCAATGTTCCTACAAGCCTTGTTCCGGTAGCACCGAGTGG
>CAZYNG010000160.1:0-2184 GCA_964648615.1 uncultured Dehalococcoidales bacterium
CCGATTCCAGCGATGAGACTCTGGTCGATGAGAGCCACCTTGATGGGGATATGATGTTTGCTTAACGTTTGTGACAAAACAGCAGCGGTGAAGTCGTTGTCTAGAGGCTCAGGTCCCAGCTTGCCAATGATGGGCTCAATGTTTTCCACCAGCCACACTATTCCCAGTCGTCTC
Organism: uncultured Dehalococcoidales bacterium; assembly: GCA_964648615.1. Taxonomy (GTDB): domain Bacteria; phylum Chloroflexota; class Dehalococcoidia; order GIF9; family AB-539-J10; genus CG2-30-46-19. The sequence continues at coordinate 175 of CAZYNG010000160.1, forward strand.
TGGTCATTGAAGACAAGATGATTACCGTTGGAAAAGGTGAAACTCGCTCTGGCATGAGGGTCAATTTTGTCTGGGTTTAATAATAACGCTCCGCTCATTCTAAGATGCGTAACCAGGTATTGGGCACCTGATAGCTGAAAAATGAGATATTTCCCACGGCGGTTAATGGTTTCCACTGCCTGTCCTGTTAATCTGCGGCAGAATTCTGGCACCGGCAGATGGTATATTAACCGGCTGTCAAGAACGCTGACCTGGTCGAAGCGTTGCCCAACCACCCAGGGTGAAAGCTCGTTTTTGATTGTTTCTACCTCGGGTAATTCGGGCAAGGTTCCCTCTAGTCAAGCTTGTTCCATAGCTCGGTTATCTTTTCCCGTAGTCTGGTGAAATCCCCTTCATTATGGATTATTTCATCAGCGTGTTTTGCTTTGTCTTCGGCGGGTGTCTGCGATTTGAGCCGCGCCACGATTTGGTCCCTGTCAGCTCCTGGGTGTCTGGTAAGCCTTTGAAGTGCTATGTCCGGTGAAGCTATTACCAGCCATACTTCATCTACCAACGTCGTCCAGGTAGCCTCAATCAGCAGGGTGGCTTCTAAGGCTACTACTTTTGTTCCCAGGCGGCGATAACTTTCAATCTTTTCCTTTACCAGTTGATACGCCTTAGGGTGCACTATCTCGTTTAATTGTGCCAGTGCTTCCGGGCTGGAGAAAACCAACTGTGCCAGTTTAACACGGTTGATTTCCTTGCTGGGTTGCAGCACTTCCGTGCCAAAAGTGTCGATTATCTCCTGCCAGGCCTGGCTATGCGGTTTGTAGGTTTCCTGAGCTGCTTCGTCGGCATCAATGACTGCAGCGCCAAGCTCAGCCAGGAATCGGCATACTGTGCTTTTGCCGCTGCCGATGTTGCCGGTTACTCCAATAACGACCATTCTGCTGAATTATACCCCAATTTATGTTAATTTAGGTTACGATGATATAATACTCAGGGTCGCTGGTGATGGAAAAGGAGGCGATGCTTTATGAGAAGCTCCCTGGTGGTAGGGTGAAGTGTAATGTTTGTCAGCGAAGATGCATTATTAATCCCGGTAAGTTGGGCATGTGTCGTATGCGGCTCAATCGCGATGACGTTCTATATACTCTCAATTATGGTGAAGTGTCCTCGGTAGCTTCCGACCATATTGAGAAGAAGCCTTTATTTCATTTCTTTCCCGGCAGTTTTGCCTTCTCCCTGGGCACATGGGGGTGTAACTTTCATTGCCAGCATTGCCAGAACTGGGAGATTTCCTGCGTTGATATTCCAGCGACCTCGCGTTATCTGTCCCCCGAGAAGGAAATAGAATTGACTAAGGAGTATGGCTGTGAAGGGATTGCCTGGACCTACAATGAGCCAGCGGTATGGTTTGAATATACTTTAGATTCTGCTAAGCTCGCTAAGCAAAGCGGTTTATACACCGTTTATGTCACCAATGGTTATCTTACCCCGGAGGCTCTGGATACTATAGGGCCCTACCTCGATGCCTGGAGAGTTGATGTTAAAGGGTTTAGCGATGACTTTTACCGCAAATTAGCTAAAGTGTCCCATTGGCAGGGTATTCTGGATGTTACTAAACGAGCTAAGGAGAAGTGGGATATGCATGTTGAGGTGGTAACCAATATCATTCCTACAATGAACGATGATGATGAGCAGCTTCGCGGCATCGCTACCTGGATTCGGGATAGTTTAGGGGAGCTCACCCCGTGGCATGTGACTCGGTTCTATCCCATGCGTAATTTGGATTATCTGCCACCTACTCCGGTATCTACTCTGGAAAAGGCTTATGGAATTGGTAAGGAAACAGGGTTAAGGTTTGTTTATCTTGGAAACGTTGCTGGACACGAATATGAGAATACTGTGTGTTACTCCTGTGGCAAGATGAATGTTCGCCGGATTGGCTATGACACCAGTATTGTCGGGCTTGATGGCTCTAAATGTAAGTTTTGTGGCGCTGAGCTTAATTTCAGAACGGAGATGAAA
>CAZYNG010000161.1:0-2183 GCA_964648615.1 uncultured Dehalococcoidales bacterium
CAAGGAGGAGAATATGAAAGTGCTAGCGTTTAACTGCAGTCCCAGGATGGACAACGGCAACACAGCCCTCATCTTGAATCCCTTCCTTGAGGGGATGAAAGAGGTGGGGGCGGAGGTTGAGCTCTTCTATACCAGGAAGCTCAAGATCAACCCTTGCCACGGTGGGTTTATCTGCTGGCTCAAGACGCCAGGCGAATGCTGGCAGAAAGATGACATGCAGATGCTCTATCCCAAGTTACGTGAGGCTGATATTTATGTGTTTGGCACTCCGGTCTACGTGGATGGAATCTCCGGTCCGATGAAAAACCTGCTGGACCGAATAATCCCACTTGTGCAGCCCTTTTTCGAACTACGGGATGGTCACTGTCGTCACCTGGTGCGTGAGGGATACAGGCATGGCAAGATAGTGCTGGTGTCCAACTCTGGCTTCTGGGAGATGGACAACTTCGACCCGCTGCTGGTCCACGTGAAGGCCTTTTGCAGGAACGCCGCCAAGGAATTTGCCGGGGCACTGCTGCGTCCCCATGGAGAGGCGCTGAGGCCCATGATGAAGATGGGTATATCATTGGATGATGTCTTTGAGGCTGCGAGAGAAGCTGGTCGTCAGCTGGTGAAGGATGGCAAGATGTCCGCCGAGACTCTCAACATCGTCAGCCGCGAACTTGTGCCGCTGGAGATGTATGTCAAGGCTGCCAATGAGATGTTCCAGCAAGCGTTGGATGCGCTGAAGAAGTAGGACAAGATACGTCATTCGCTTTTGACACCCATGAAGGTCATGATTCGTCAATGCGATAACAGCGAGGTTGAGCTAATCTACTCCATTATCAATGATGCCGCCGAAGCATACAGGGGAGTCATCCCCGGGGACTGCTGGAAAGAGCCTTATATGTCTAAAGATGAGCTTCAGCACGAGATAGACCAGGGTGTTGTGTTCTGGGGATATGAACAGGATGGCGAACTGGTTGGCGTGATGGGCATTCAACATCTTCAAGATGTGACCCTCATCAGACACGCCTATGTCCGCGCGGCTAAACGAAATCAGGGCATAGGGGGGAAATTACTATCCTCTCTTCGCCAGCAGGCGACTCGCCCGCTGTTAGTCGGCACCTGGGCGGATGCCCTGTGGGCGATTCGTTTCTATGAAAACCATGGTTTTCAGTTGGTTTCCTGGGAAGAGAAAGAACGGTTGTTGAGAAAATACTGGTCAATTCCCGAACGCCAGGTCGAGACCTCTGTGGTTCTTGCCGACCAGAGGTGGTTTGATGCCCGGCAACACCCTTAAAATACAAAGGTTTATAATGGTGAAAAGATGAACAAGCTTGTCCAGAACTTTGTCCACCGCCCTGGTGTGCACTGCGAATCAACGGCGCTGAGAAATATCTATGAATTTTACGGGTTTAATTTCAGCGAGCCAATGATTTTCGGGCTTGGCAGTGCTCTGGGTTTTGTCTATTGGAAGACGGAGTGGATGAAATTTCCCTTTATCGGCGGACGAATAAATGATTTGGATAGAAATCTGTGCGATAACCTCGGTGTGGGTTTAGAGATACGCAAGACATCAAGCAGAAGAAAAGCGTATCAATCGTTAAAAGAACTGATAAGCAGTGGTATTCCTGTAGCAATTCATGTCGATATGCCTTATTTAAAGTATCTTAAGCTATCAAAAGAAGCCCACTTTGGTGCACATACGGTGGTTGTTGCTGGTCTAGATGAGGAAGGAGGCATCGCTTACATTGCCGATACTCAGTATCAAAAATTGCAGATTGCAACGCTTGGTGAGCTTGAGGAGGCAAGAGCATCCAAATTTGGGCCCTTTCCCGCACAGAATGTGTGGCTCGAGTTTAAATTCCCTCTCAAGCTAAGTCCACTTAATAAGGCAATTAAAAGGGCGATTGTAAGGACGGCGGATTCCATGTTAAATCCACCGATAAAAAATCTGGGCATAAAAGGCATTCGCCATTTTGGCAATGAGATTGTCACGTGGCCTGAGGAATACCCACCTCAAGAATTTGGCTGGGGCTATAAATTTGCATATGTTTATCTGGAGGAGGATGGCACCGGTGGGGGTTGTTTTCGCTACCTGTTTGCCCGGTTTTTGAGGGAGGCAGGGGAGTTCATTAACAGCGATGAGCTAAAGTCCTTAGGGGATAAATATGAGCAGGTAGGAAGAAGGTGGACAGAAG
>CAZYNG010000162.1:0-2175 GCA_964648615.1 uncultured Dehalococcoidales bacterium
GTTTATCCCCAGGGGTAAAGCAACCTCGGTGAGCACCTTGGCAATGGCTTCCTTAAGCGAGTTCTTTTGCTCCTTGCTGATTTGGTATCTGATCTTGACCAATCTGGCGATGGTATTGGCTGCCTTGAGATGGAGGTCGATTCTCTGTGGCTGATCCTTCGCTAATTCCTTGAGTTTAAGCCTGAGTAAAGCGATTTCATCGTCAACGCCTTGTATCTGGTAGGCTTCGTCTAGCTCTAGCTTCTCTGCTTCCTGTAATGCTTTGGAGTAAAACCCACGGTGGTCACCCTTGCAGGCATCTTTTCCTGTTCCTTCTCGCATGACAGTTTCGTAATTCTCTGGAGTTTACTGAGTCCTTAGTTTTCTCCTGTGTCGCCTTTATCAAGCCATAGACAAGGACGTGAGCAGCCAGATTGTAATCTTGTTTGTCTAACGCTATTTTTAGTAGCTTCACTGGCGGCTATTTTAGCACTTGCGTTCTAGAAAAGCAACAGGATTTTGGCACCTTCTACGACACTACCCTGTCCTGCCAAATTCCCTTTCCAATTGATGTGAGGTCAGCTGAATCATGGTTGGTCTGCCATGAGGGCAGGTGCGTGGTTGATTTGCTTGCTCCAGCTGTCTTATTAATTCCCGCATTTCATCATTGCTTAGCTGCTGTCCTGCTCTGATAGCGCTATGGCAAGCGAGTGATTGAGCTATTTTCTCCTCCCATGAAGTTACATCTTCTTTGCTATCAAGATTGCTGAATAGTGTGCTCATTACCTCGTCGAGGTTTGCTCTGGTGGCTAATGCCGGTATGGTTCGTATCAAATAGCTCCTGTCACCGAATGGCTCGATGTCAAAGCCAAATTGAGCCAGCATATCTTTGTTGGTTTTCAGGATTTCTTCCTCTCTGGGATTAACGTCCATGGTTATTGGTTCAAGCAGGCCTTGAACCTCGACTTCCTGTCTGGACCATTGGGCCAATATTCTTTCATAAAGTATCCGCTCATGTGCTGCATGTTGGTCAATAAGGTAAAGCCCTTCAGGACCTTCAGCAACGATATATGTGTTGCTTAGTTGTCCAATGACGTGCAAAATAGGCAGGCTGAGAGTGGGTAACGGGGTAACGAAGGTTGGCTCTTTATCGCTCACCGTTGACAAGCTTCGTTGCTGATAGTGACTAGCCATCGCAGGCATGGCTATCGGTTTTGCCATGGATGCTTTGCCCAGCGCTCCCCCTACTGCCTTCTCCACGGTAGCGAAGACAACTTGTTCATGGTGGAACTTCACCTGGGCTTTGGTAGGATGAACGTTGATGTCGATCTCCCTGCCGGGCAATGATAGATTGAGTATTACTAAGGGATGTCTGCCTTCCATCAGTAAGCCGTGATAGGCTTGCTCGGCTGCCTTGGTTAATAATGGACTGCGTATCCAGCGACGGTTTACGAAGAAGCTGACATAGCTACGATTGGTTCGATTGAGTGACGGCGGACTAACCAGTCCGTTAACTCTGGCGAAAGCGTTCTCTTCCTCCACCTTTAACATCTTCTGAGCTACCTCTAACCCATATATTTGGCTGACGACGTTCCGTAAATTTCCATCGCCCCTGGTGAATAAGTTATTTCGTTTATCGGTAACCAGGCTGAACCTGACTTCAGGGAAGGCAAGAGCATATTCGTTCAGTAAATAGGAAATGTGGCTATTTTCCGTAGCTGCTGATTTGAGGAACTTGAGGCGTGCTGGGAGATAATGAAACAGTCGGCGTATCACCACAGTGGTTCCTTGCTGTCTGGCGCGACTTTCCTTGGCAACTATGTCTCCCTTTCTCAAACATATGTAGCTACCGATTGGCTGTGAAGGTGCTCTGGTGAGGATTTCCACTTCAGCTACAGCAGCTATGCTGGGTAACGCTTCACCACGAAAGCCGAGGCTGGAGATATCTTCCAGGTCAACTAGGTCAGCGATCTTGCTGGTAGCGTATCTATGAAAGGCGAGCTCTACCTCCGAGGCGGGAATGCCAGTTCCGTTATCGGTTACCTTGATTAACTCTATTCCACCGCCATGCGCTTCAACATTGATCTCAGTGGCTTGAGCATCAAGCGAGTTCTCCACCAGTTCCTTGACTACTGAAACCGGTCTCTCAATTACTTCACCAGCAGCTATCTTCGAGACGACCTGTGGAGTCAGAAC
>CAZYNG010000163.1:0-2161 GCA_964648615.1 uncultured Dehalococcoidales bacterium
TTGATCGGCATTATCTAAATCTTACACGGTTTCGTGTATTCTGTCAATAGTCTGGCTCGATTTTTCTTAACGGAGCGAGGCTGAACAAAAGCTTCTTGACTCCCACCATTTGAAAGGATACGGTTATTTCCTGGTCGCCTCTAATCGGGAAGCAATCTACCACGATTCCACTGCCAAACTTATTGTGATAAACTTGGTCACCGACGATTAACTCCGTTGGTTTTTCTCGGCTAACCAACGGTGGGGTGGTTTCCCTCTCCCACAATCCTTTGGTGGTCATCAGTTGCGGTGGGATGTCCTCCAGGAACCGTGAAGGTGGGTTTACCAGACCACTGCCAAACAGGCTGCGACGATAGCTGCGAAGAAGATAAACGTGCTTCTTGGCTCTGGTTATTCCAACATAGCATAGACGACGCTCCTCCTCCATCTCGTCAGGGTCATCAAAGGATTTTCGGTGCGGTAAGACCCCTTCCTCCATGCCAGCGATGAACACCACCGGGAATTCCAGCCCCTTGGCCTGGTGCAGGGTGATCAATGTCACCGCATCAATGGTTCCATCCAGTTCATCTGTATCTGACACCAGGCTCACTTTCTCCAGGAAGGCATCCAGAGCCTGCTCAGGGGAAGGTCCATCATAGTCTGAGGCAACGTTCCTCAACTCCATGATATTCTCCCACCTTTCCTCTCCATGTTCCTTATTCAGGATGTGTTCCCGGTATTCGGTGCTCTCCAATATCTCATCCAGTAGTTCAGCGGGATTTAGTTCGCGACTTCTGGTGATAAGCTCATCAATAACAGTGGAGAATCTGGTAACTGTGGAAAGGATACGTGCTGGAAAAGCTTTCTCGCTTACCATGTGTTTTAAGGCATGGTAGAGGGAGATGTCATCACTTCTTGCCCTGGCCTGGAGGTGAGCGACCGTGACTTGCCCGATGCCTCGCCCGGGAACATTTATGATACGCATCAGGCTTAAATTGTCATTGGGATTGCGGATAACCCTGAGGTAAGCTAAGGCATCCCTGATTTCCTGCCGTTGATAAAAGCGTGTGCCACCGATGAGTCTATAGGGTACCCCATAGCGAATGAAACTTTCCTCCAGCGCTCTTGACTGGGCATTAACTCGATACATCACGGCAAAGTCCTTGAGCGGTAGCTTCTCCTGGGTAACCAGTCTTTCTATCTCACTGACCACAAATTGGGATTCCTCGTCCTCGGTATAGCTTTCCACGATGTTTACCAGGCTGCCCGCTTCATTTTCCGTCCATAGTTCTTTGGGTTTTCGGTTTACATTTTGCGAGATGATGTCTGAAGCCACCTGGAGAATATTCCTGGTGGAGCGGTAGTTTTGCTCCAGAATCACCACTTTGGCGTTGGGGTAATCTTTTTCAAAAGCTAAGATGTTGCGCAGGTCAGCAAATCTCCAGGAGTAGATGGATTGGTCCGGGTCACCAACCACGCAGATGTTTTTATATTTCCCTGCCAGCTGTTTTATCAGGGCGTACTGTGCCAGGTTGGTATCCTGGAATTCATCCACCAGAATGTGAACATAGCGGGATTGGTATCTGCTTAAGATAGCGGGATGGTTTTCAAACAGGTGTGCTGTCCTCATCAGCAGGTCATCAAAATCCAGTGCCTCGCTTTTGCTCAATAAGCCTTGATACTGCTCATAAACTCTGTGGACTATTTCTTCAAAGTAGCTCTGCACTTGCTCCGAGTATTGTTGCGGGTTGAGGAGCCGACTCTTGGCGGAGCTAATCACGGATTGTATCGCATGAGGCGAATATTGTTTGGGGTCGAGATCTATGTCCTGAAGGCTCTGCTTTATGGCATTTAATTGGTCCTCGGCATCGTAGATGACGAATCTCGGATTAAGCCCGATAGCCCCGGCTTCTCGACGCAAAATTCGAGCACAGATGGCGTGAAAGGTTCCCAGTGTCAATGCCTCGCTTGTCTGTCCTAATAGTTGCTCCAATCTCTCTTCCATTTCACGAGCGGCTTTATTGGTGAATGTGACCGCCATGATGTTATGAGGTTTCACTCCACAAACTTTGATCAGGTAAGCCACTCTATGCGTAATTACCCTGGTCTTGCCGCTGCCTGGACCGGCTAAAATGAGTATCGGCCCTTCAACAGTTTCCGCGGCCTCTCTTTGGGCGGGATT
>CAZYNG010000164.1:0-2156 GCA_964648615.1 uncultured Dehalococcoidales bacterium
CACGATGTTGGCAGAGAAAATGTCATTGCCAGGCCCCCCTCTGTCATTGCGAACCAAAGGCGAAGCAATCTCAACAGGCAGTCCTACCCTGATTTAGCCAGCCTGGTCGGAGCAAATGCTAACAGGGTGGAGGAATCTCTGCGCGTATTGGAGGAGTTGGCTAAACTTGGTGAACTGAGCTCCAAGCTCGATGCTGCCAAGTTTGAGAAGGTGAGGTTCCGCCTCTATTCGGTGGAAAAAGAGATGGTTTCCAGACTAACGCGGCAGGATAAGCTGAAGGAGTTGACTGGCCTTTATGTTATCGTCGATAGGCAAGTTCTGGGTGGCAGGGACGAATTGGAGGTAGCTCGAGAGGTTATTCAGGGAGGGGCCAAGGTTATCCAGCTCCGTGACAAGCAAAGGAGTATGGTGGAACTATTGCCCGTTGCTGAGAGGCTTAGGAAGCTATGCTTGAAGGCAGGGATTTTGTTTATCATCAATGACTATTTGGATTTAGCACTGGCAGTCGATGCTGATGGTCTCCATATTGGCTACGGAGATCTGCCGGTTCATGTTGCCAGGAGAGAATTGCCGGCGGCTAAGATAATTGGTAGCTCGGTTACCACGGTATCACGGGCAATCGAGGCGGGGGATGAAGGGGCGGATTACATTTCTGTGGGCTCGATGTTCCCTACGGAGAGTAAGGAAGGGGCTATTGTCGTCGGCCTGGATATGCTCAGGCAGGTGAGGGAGGCAGTATCCTCACCAGTGGTGGCTATCGGCGGCATTGATCAAAGCAATGTTGGTGAGGTAATTGCTGCTGGTGCTGATTGTGTTGCTGTGATTAGTGCTGTGTTAAGCACGCCAGATGTCAAAAAAGCCACCAAAGGGTTGGTTAGCGAGATAAGGAAGGCAAGGAGAAAATGCCAGGGTTAGGGGAGGAGCTAGGAGCTATCGCTGGAGAAATCCGTGCTTATTTCACCGCTGAGGATGAAGCCAGGGAGAAGGCTTTGCGCCTCTGCCGCCAGATAATTCGCAATAGCGCCAATGCTATAAGGGCTGTTCATCGTCAGGAGCAGGATAAGGCAAGACAAATTCTTGACTCAACTTACAAATTGGTTCAGGAGATAAATTATAGCCTCAATGACCATCCCGGTTTGCTTCATTCAGGATTCGTTCATGATGCCCAGAAGGAATTCGCCGAAGGGAGCATCACCTTCGCTTTGATCGTTGGGAAAGAGCTCCCCAAAGCTGAGGCAATAGGCGTTGATTATGCCGCATATCTCAATGGGCTTGGCGAAGCGGTGGGTGAATTGAGGCGCTACTTACTGGATAGCATGAGGAGAGGGGATTTCTCTCGCTGTGAGGAGTTGCTCGGTGCCATGGATGATATTTATGGCACATTGATGACTATGGATTTCACTGAAATCATCACGCATGGTTTGAGGCGGACCACGGATGCGATTCGTGGTGTCATCGAGAGGACTCGCGGCGATGTGACCATGGCTTTGCGGCAAAAGGAGCTGGAAGCAAAGCTGGGCAAATATTGAATATTTATTCTATTAAGGGTGTTTATCAATTGAGGATGGTTTGAAGAAAAGAGGGATATAAGGAGGTAGTTATGAAAAACTCGCGGGATGCCATGTTAGAAAAGGCGTTTGAGTCTGCCCGCAAATACGAGATGAAGTGTACCGGGTGTGCCCAGACGACCCTTGCTGGCATCTTCGATGCCTTGGATATTGAAAACGATGATGTGTTCCGAAGTGCAAGTGGGCTGGCAGATGGATTGGGCTTAACAGGGGACGGTTCGTGCGGCGCCCTGGTTGGTGGTGCAATGGCGATCAGTTACCTCTTTGGCAGGGAAAAGAAGGACTTCCCTGATATGATGAAACCTATGAGGTCCTATATAATGGCTAAAAGGCTTCATGACAGATTTGTTGAACGGTATGGGTCATGCCGGTGCTATGATATCCAGAACCGCCTCGTGGGCAGGACCTTTAATCTATATGACACAGCGGAGCTGGAAAAAGCCATTGAGGCTGAGATGCCTGCGCATTGTTCAAAGGTTGTTGGTACCGCTGCCAGGCTGGCTACAGAGCTAATACTGGATGAGATGGAGCGTCAAAAAGACGAAAAATAATAAGGAGGTAGCTATGGCTCAAGATGCATGGAAGGCA
>CAZYNG010000165.1:0-2132 GCA_964648615.1 uncultured Dehalococcoidales bacterium
AATAGGGGCATAAATGTACCGGGAGTTAAGCTCAATGTACCTTCTATTACCAGCCAGGACCTGAAGCTCCTCGCCTTTGGATTGGAGCAAGGCGTGGATTTCGTCGCTATCTCCTTTGTTCGCTCCGCAGCCGATATACTCAGATTAAGGCAGTTCTTGTATGAAAAAGGAGCCAGTATTCCACTTATCGCCAAAATTGAGAAGCATGAAGGAGTGAATGACATTGATAGAATTGTCGCTGAAGCCGATGGCATAATGGTAGCCCGCGGTGACCTGGGGGTAGAGATACCTTTGAAAAAAGTGCCGATAGTACAGAAGGAGATCATACGTAAATGCAATCAGGTTGGTAAGCCTGTGATCGTAGCCACCCAGATGCTGGAATCTATGGTAGGTATGGTGCGACCTACTCGGGCTGAGGTGAGTGATGTCGCTAACGCTATCTTTGACGGTGTAGACGCAGTCATGCTATCAGATGAAACAGCTGCCGGCAGATATCCTGTAGAAACTGCCAGGATGATGGCAAATATTGCTGTTGAAACTGAGAAAACACTGCCGTATGAACGTATGTTACTGGAGAAGAGCGAGCAGGTTGTACCGCAAACGGACGATGCTATAAGTTATGGAGCATGTCATATAGCCCAGCAGATTCGGGCAGCATGTATCGTAGCTTACACAAGTTCGGGAAGCACGGCACTGCGGGTATCTAAATATCGCCCCAAAACGCCCATCCTGGCCATTACCCACAATCCTGATGTGGCGAGGAGGCTTGCCCTTAGCTGGGGCATAGAGCCCTATGTTGTCGACAGGCCTGGGAATGTAGATGCTATGTTTCAAAGAGGTGCACAATTAGCGCTCGAAACTGGCATTGCCAGAAAGGGTGAGCTTGTGGTTATCACCGCTGGCATTCCAACGGGAATACCGGGTAGCACTAACCTTGTCAAGGTTCATCGGGTTGAGTAACCGGTAAGCACTGACTTCCTTTTTATCTGAAAGCGTTAAATCCCTTTTTCGAAAGCCGTGCTTTGTTCTTCGAAACGCTAGGAGAGGCAAAATATCGGGATTTCACCTCGGCGCTTGAAGCGGATCTAGAAAACTGCACAATCCACTCATCAGGCAAAGGTGGAGTTCGCATAGTTATCGTAATTGTAGCACTGGCTGAACCAGAATTGTGAGGAGTGACACTGCTCGAAATCCACTGGCTGGACTATATCTGGCCTGATCTTGTGTAATTATACTGCCAGATAACCTCATGTGGAAGACATGCTAAGTTTGAGGATAGTTTGAAGCTTTACCGGGGAACTTAGGCTAATCGTTACATTTTGGGTGCCATTTCTCTACAAGGTCGGCTTCTTCAGCTAGACGAGCTTCCCTGTTTGCGTTGCCTGTGTGCGTGTGAATGTGTGTAGCCCCATCTCGCTGGATGTCGGACATCTTGTGATGGTTGCCAAAGAGTTCACTGAGGTCGCTAGTTTCCCCGAAATAAATTGGTATCCAATTATGTGGTTCAACTTCTTTTGCAAAGCAATAATTACCTGGCACGTGCTCAAAAGATTGCCCAATTTCATAAATCCAGTAGTTATATTTTTTACCCGACTTTCCATCCCAGGGTACTATTCTGTCTTCTGCCATATCCATCTCCTCATCGTTTAATGTTCTTAACTACATTCCCAAAAGCAAAAAGGCACCAGTAGCCGCTATCAGACAACGATTCCAGTGCCTTTCTTTCACCCCTACTCTCAACCTTATGCAATTGCGGGCACAGCATCTATGCCTCTCGTGTTAGTTACTCGTATGCAGCTACCCAGGTTATATTATACCATACAAATCAACCAATGCAACGCCCATTTGGGGGTAAATAGCATGACAAATGGGTGGAAATATATGCCCATTTGGGTGATATGCCAGCAGCGATATTACTTCAAGTTCATCTCCCAGAAAGCTACGATTTATTCCTCCAAATGCTAAGAGCGGGCGAATATCACGATTTCACTTCAGCGCTTGAAGGTGACTAGAAACTTGCGCAGTTCGGCAAAATGTGAAGTTGGTAAAAATAGGTGCTCCAGATATTCGCATGGCCTCTGTGTTAATATCTTCACACTTAGTTAGAGAGGAGGTGCTGATTGTTCAGAAAG
>CAZYNG010000166.1:0-2075 GCA_964648615.1 uncultured Dehalococcoidales bacterium
AAGAATACATCTATTGGTGGGTATATCCCTTTCCTTTCTAGATTTCGGGAAAGGACAATCTGCCCCTCAGTTATATAGCCGGTAAGATCGGGTATGGGATGTGTTATATCATCGTCAGGCATGGTCAAAATGGGCATTATAGTTACTGAGCCTTCTTTACCCAAAATCCTGCCTGCCCTCTCATACATCATGGCCAGGTCGGTGTACATATACCCGGGATATCCCCTTCTTGATGGTATCTCTTCACGCATGGAAGAAAGTTCGCGGAGAGCTTCGCAATAATTGGTCATGTCGGTGAGTATGACCAGCACATGCATATTCTGTTTCCATGCCAGATATTCGGCTGCGGTTAAAGCTAGCCTTGGTGTTGATATTCGCTCGATAACAGGGTCTGACGCGGTATTGATGAAGGCCACAGTTCTCTCCAGTGCACCTGTCCTCTCGAGATTTCTCATGAAAAAGGAGGCATCATCGTAACTGATACCAATAGCAGCAAATACTAAAGCGAATCTTTCCTCCTTGCCCTTTACGGTTGCCTGTCTGATTATTTGAGCTACAATTCGGTTATGAGGCAGGCCTGAGCCGCTAAATATGGGCAATTTCTGCCCTCTAACTAATGCGTTTAAGCCATCTATCGCCGAGATTCCCGTTTCAATAAACTCTGCTGGAGGCTGGCGGAGTGCGGGGTTTATGGGCTCACCGTTAATATCCAGGTAATCTTCGGGGATCACCTGTGGACCTCCATCTATTGGTTCTCCCATCCCATTAAAGATCCTCCCTAAAATGTCAATAGATACTGGCAACTTTAAAGTTTCGCCTTTACACCTTATCTTGCTTCCGATGAGGTCCACTTCGCTGACGCCACCAAATACCTCGATTATAGCTGCTTTCTCACTGATGTCTATTGCTTGACCACCTTTCACCTCACCATTCCCAAGTTGAACATCAACCATCTCATTAAATTTTATACCAGGTATGCTTTCAGCTATGAGCAAAGACCCCTTAGCCTTACTAATTGCTCTTCCTTCTTTAACGTAAAGTGAGGAGAAATCCATAAAAGCCCTCCTTTTCTCAGGGAACGCGTTTGCCAGTTACCAAGCTTTGTTCCATCTCCGACCACAATTCCTTGACTCTCTGTTCAAAGGCCTCATTGGGTATATCCTTCATCCTGGATATTCTGTACACCATTGGCGATGAACGGATGCTCTCAATGCCTGCCCCCGAATTTAACATCTCCTGAGCTAGTTCATAAAACTTCATTATAGTTTTAAGCATGAGGCCGGCTTTTACTGGCATACAGTAGGTATCGACTTCGTGATAGGCGCTTTGCTGGAGAAAGTCCTCGCGTATCATCCTGGCGATAAGAAGCAATAATTTGTCTCCTTCGGGTAAAGCTTCGGGACCTACGAGTCTCACAATTTCCTCCAGCTCAGCCTCCTGCTGCAATACTCTCAAGGCACTAGCTCTGGTCTCCTCCCATCCCGGATCGTACTCATTCCACCAGTCTTTAACTGCGTCTACATAAAGGCTATAACTAGTGAGCCAGCTTATGGCAGGGAAATGTCTCTTGTTTGCCAGCGAAACATCCAAGGCATACAAGGCATCTATTATTCTAAGTGTGTTTTGGGTTACCGGTTCGCTGAAGTCGGCTCCTGGGGGACTCACAGCACCGGCTACTGTTACTGAGCCCTTTCTTTCAGGAGTGCCTAAGCATTCAACCATTCCTGCTCTTTCATAAAAAGAGGAAAGCCGAGAGCCCATATATGAAGGAAAGCCTTCCTCCCCTGGCATTTCCTCCAGTCTTCCACTCATCTCCCTCATGGCTTCAGCCCATCTCGAAGTTGAATCGGCAACCACCAAAATATCGTAACCCATGTCCCGGAAGTACTCGGCCATAGTAATGCCAACAAAAATACTTGCTTCCCTAGCCACAACGGGCATGTTAGAGGTGTTGGCTATAAAGATCTCTTTCTCTTGTAACAATCTTCCTGTGTTAGGGTCCTTGAGTTCTCTAAAGCTAGTAAGCACGTCAGACATCTCGTTACCCCTTTCGCCGCAGCCAACGTAGATGTTCA
>CAZYNG010000167.1:0-2074 GCA_964648615.1 uncultured Dehalococcoidales bacterium
GGATGTCGTTGTGGAGATGTAGTCCGGGGCGCAGCTACGCCACTTGAATGTAAGTTGTTTAGAAAAGCTTGTACTCCGGAAAAACCTGTAGGTCCCTGCATGGTCTCCAGTGAAGGAGCTTGTAGTGCTTATTATCAATATGGATCCCTCTAATAATTTGCCGAATTCCTGGAGTAAAGCATGGAACAGGCTATGAATGATACTATTCTTCTGGCCCACGGCAGCGGTGGCAAATTGAGCCATGCCTTAGTGGAGAAGAAATTTCTTCCTTTGCTGGCTAATCCTTTGTTAGACAAGTTAGATGATTCAGCTGTTTTTGAAGCCAGTGGGCGTCTTTCTTTCACCACCGATAGCTATGTAGTCGATCCCATCTTCTTCCCCGGCGGAGATATAGGCAAGTTGGCTGTTTGTGGCACGGTTAACGATTTGTCCATGAGCGGAGCTAAACCTCTGTATTTGAGCCTATCCGTAATCATAGAGGAGGGCCTCCTCATAGCTGACCTTGAACGCCTAGTCCAGTCAATAAAAGCAGCCGCTGATGAGGCACAGGTAGATATAATCACCGGGGATACCAAGGTGGTAAACCAGGGGCAGGCAGATAAGCTATTTATCAATACTTCAGGGATAGGCATTATTCCTGCCGGGATTGATATTTCAGGAGCCAACGCTAAAGCTGGCGACAGGGTCATTTTGAGCGGCACCATCGGCGACCACGGCATAGCTATAATGAGCCAACGTGAGGGGCTTAGGTTCGAGACACTCCTGGAAAGCGATTGTGCTCCATTGAATAAGCTGGTGGCTCAAATGGTGGAGGCCTGCCCAAATACTCACTGCCTCCGTGACCCTACCAGGGGTGGATTGGCTACTACTCTGAATGAATTTGCTCAACAATCTAATGTGGGCATTGTAATAGAGGAGGATAAGATACCGGTAAAAGAAGGGGTTAGAGCTGCCTGTGAGCTTTTAGGCCTCGACCCTATTCATGTCGCCAATGAGGGTAAATTGGTGGCTATAGTCGAGCCGGATGATGCTAACAAAGTGCTGGCTCAAATGAAGCAGAACTGCTATGGAAGAGATGCAGCTATCATTGGTGAGGTAACTGATGATTATCCTGGGAAGGTAATTATGAAAACAAGGCTAGGCCCTTCCCGAATTATTGACATGCTCTCTGGTGAGCTATTACCACGGATATGCTAGGTAGGGCTAAAGTAGTTGTCTTGGATGTGGGGGATTTGCTCCTTGAAGATGAGGGTGTTGGAGTTCATTTCAATAATGTTAGTACTTTAGCGTCTTCTCCGCCGGAACATGGAGAGGAGCAACAGCATCCCGAACACGCCAAAGAACGGGGATATACCAATTCCAGCACTGCCGCCACCTTGTGGGGTTATAACAGTGGGAGATTTATCTGGTGGCTCCATTTTGGTTATGGATTCATCCGCAACTTCATAGGCCATTAATTCAGCACCGATGTATCTCTCCGGCATCCAGCCTAACGGATTGTTCCCGCCAGTAGCCTCAAGCCAGACCCAGCCTGATTCGCCGTCAATGGATAAAATTCTGTTAGCCTTGTTGTATTCGGGTAGATATACCAGCGTCGCCGCATGTCCTGGTGCCAGTACTATCGCTGAACGAAAACCTGCCCCTTTATACATTGCAGCAAGCAGTATGGCATAGTCCTCACAGTCACCATAGGCAATTCCTTCATTGTCAATGGAGGTGGCTAATTCGTCAGCATTCTGGGCAAATTCTTTATAACCAAACTGGTCTTCATCCGGGGTATATCTGACCTTATTGCGGGCGAAGATGAAGATTTTCTCCGCTCTTTGATTGGAATCAGGGTAATCTAAAGCAAATTGTTGACCAATCTGATAAGCCTTGTCGGCATTTTCTCCTAAGCTTTCGCCCAGTATGGTAGGGCAGAATCCTGCTTCCGAGACCTGGAAGAAGCCATCGTCGCCGGCACAATTGGTGCGACATATATCCCAATCATCATAAACCTCGCCTGCCTCCTTGTAGTAATTTGATGATGACACTGCTAAGGCAGTAGCCGGCATTATTGTCATCAAGATTGCCA
>CAZYNG010000168.1:0-2043 GCA_964648615.1 uncultured Dehalococcoidales bacterium
ATTCTATTCAAACGCCGATACATTGCTTTGTTGCTGTTATATATCTTCAAGAATTCTTCAAATAATTCATCGTACATCGTTCTATTTTCGGGATTTGGATAGTATGTGTTTGAGTATCGAATCAACTCTGGAATATCATCGAATGTAATATATCCCAAAGCAACGGAGGCAATGAGCGCAGCACCACGGGCGTTTGCCTGCATAGGATTTTCCACCTGCCTGATCGTCCTATTAAAGACATCGGCAAAGATCTGGCACCAGACATTGGATAGAGCGCCACCTCCTACAAAGTTTAATATATCCATCTTCCTATTGATGAACTTCTCAACATATTTAAGGTTCCAGCGAGTATTGTATGCCACCCCCTCAAAGAATGCCCGTATAATATGGTCCATATTGGTAGTCATGGACACATTGTATAGCCCTGCTCTTAGCGTGGTGTTATCAACCGGGCTCCTTTCGCCATTGAGCCAGGGGGTGAAGATTAATTTGTTACTTCCAGGAGGCACCCGCTCGGCAATTTCATCTAATTTCTTGTATACCTCTGAAGGGGGCTCGTCAGCCCTCAGCGGGCTTTTGTGGTAAATAATATTATCTACTAAGAATGGTAAAACCCCTCCTGCGATATCCTGTTCGTTTATACACTGATACTTGCCGGGGATTGCTGCGGGGAGTGATGCAATAGAATGAAACATATCTGTTTTCTTGAATGGCACAACGCATTCAACCCATGACGAGGTACCAATATAAAGGTGACCTTCGAAGTCCCTCACTGCTCCCGAGCCAACAAGCGCTGCCTGGTGGTCAGCAGCGCCCATAACAACCTTTACCTCTTTGCCCAGCCCGATCTCATCCGCCGCCTCTTTGGAAATGGTTCCTAGAATATCGGTGGATGATTTCAAAGGCGGCAGTTTGCTTCTATCAATTTTCAATCTGTTTATCAACTTATCGTCATAGTGAACATTGTTGATATTCCTTATATCGGTAACCCAATAGAGAATTGTGGAATCGTAGGAGCCGGCAAATTCACCTGTGAGCCGCAGGTTTAAATAATCCTTGCTTTCCAAAAACATGTGTGTTTTTTGGTAGACCTCAGGATACTCATGTTTTACCAACAAAACATGGGCGATATCATCCTTTCCCGATAAAGTGGGTCCTCCACCTGTCTTGGGGATCCATCTTAAAACATTAAATAGATTGTATCCCGAAATACTGGGAAAACCTCCCATCAACTTTCTAACATAAGGAGCGCCCCGAGAATCCATCCAGGTAAGTGAATTCATCAGGTGATGACCATCGGAGTCTACAGCGACAGTGCTGGACATCGTGCTTGAGACGCATACCGCAACAATATCGCCTGGGGGAATGACGCTTTTTTTAATCAGTCGTTTTGAGGTCTTGACCAGGGCATTCCACCAATCATCCGGGTCCTGCTCAGCACCCCCATTCGGCAAGAAATATACCGGTGTCTTTTCGGATTCGAAATCTACAAGTTCTCCATGTGTGGAAACTATTGCTGTTTTAACGCCAGACGTTCCGTGATCGATTGCCAGGATGTACTTGTTATCAGCACCTTCTTTTGTCTTTTCTTCTCGCTGCATACTTTTTAAATATCTATCAGGGAAGTACTACTATGTAGTTCAGGCAAGCTTTACACTCTTTTCATACATCTATCTTTTTAATGTTACCACTTTCATCTACCATTTCAGCAATTAGTCCCCCAAACGATTCTCCGCCTTCCTTGGCCTTGTCAAACTTCATAACCTGCGGAATAAGGTCCAGGAAATCCTGTGGGTTTATGCATCCCTCGGGAGGGAATACTCCCTTTTCGGTAATCTTTCCTTGCTGCATAAGGATTGCCCCTACAGCTGCTGGAATTCCGGTGCCTTCTCCCAATGCCTGGCTTTTAGAAGCCATGTGGACTCTATATTCCCGATATTTTCCGTCTTTCTTGCCTCTTACAACAGTTGAACAGCAACCACGCTGTATACCAAAATTGGTTTCTTTCAGGATTCTTTCCCGTTCTCTAAGGATATAAGCAAC
>CAZYNG010000169.1:0-2028 GCA_964648615.1 uncultured Dehalococcoidales bacterium
TATGTAAGATTGCCAGGCAAGGCTGAACGAAAAAGAGGCTAAATAACTTTGGTCAGCGTTATTGTAGCCTTATAGTTGTAGTCATCCTCACCGCCACCATCTACTAAGGTAATCACCACCAGGTCAAACCTGGGTTGGCCATCTGCCCGACTTGCCCTCAAATCCTCGCCATACCGGAGAATGTAATCCTCGTTGTCAGCGTAAGCTTCGACTACCATGGTGTACGTCGCTGGGGTCCCCGCCCTTTTGGTAACGCTCATTTTCCCCAACTCCACGTTTCCGGGTAAACGACTATTTGCTTCCCCCAGGTCACCATTAATTTTATCCCTATCAGCTTCGAAAGCATCGAGGTCAGCAACAAGGCCATCCCTAACCTCTTCCACTGAACTAACTTGTTGAGTAAGGTCAATTATGTCCTCAGCACGAACGTGTTGTGCTGTCATCTTCTCGTTTGTTGCTGCTATCTCAGCTTGCAATCCGTTGTTGTGAATGTAAGCGGAGCCGGCGAAGAAACCAACTATAGCTATCAGAGCAACACCAGCAACGATAGTGGGCACGAACACCATGTCAGCCAGCTTGCGAGGTTTAGGCAGATAAACCTCGGGAACGACATTGAAGTCAATCAAAGAATAAGCTATGGCACCTTTCTCGGCGGCAAGCACCTCCTTAAGAGCCAGCCCAATATTAGTGAGATACCAGGCTGACGGGAAACCCTCTGGAACTGCCACAGGCAAGGGCATCACCTGAACAGGACGATTTTGTCCACCACTAACGCGTCCCCAGACATCTTCTCGCTCAGCAAGTTCACCAGAGACTGAAACGGGGACACTGAAGTCAAGGGGTTTATCCATATGAGCTGAGTTATAGAAAATAACGCTACGGTCTAATTCTTCAGTTATAGTGTCTAAATTCTCCTCCAAAGAGGCTTCCACTGTTAAAGGCAAGCTGCGCACCACCTCAGGCATATTATCAACCAGTATGACTACGTCGAAACTACCAGGCTGAACATCAACCATGATGGCTGTGGTCTCAGTAGCTGTCCTGGCAAGACATAGTGGCTTCAGGTCGGCAAGATAAGGATCCAAGCCTGCCTTGTGCAAAGTGGATAACAGAGCATCCATCGAGTTTCGCGGCAGAGCAGCTACATAAGCGGTTATCTCCCCGGGGACAGAGCTGATGATTTGCCAGGAGATGTATACTTCCTCAGTGGAAATGCCCAGAGAAGTCCTTGCCTCTCTCTTTATCGCCTCAGGAAGCATGTCCTTGGCTAACTCGGGAATACTAATTGTACGGTAGAGGTAACCAATGCCACTTATGCCGGCGATAACCTTCCTTGTCTTTGTCCCTACAGATTGCCATAACTCAGCTACCTTAGCCGCCACAGCATCCTCATCCTGAATTACCCCCTGTACCACCAGCCCGGATTCCAGAGGCGAGCTAGCCCATTTTAGAACCTGTCTGCCTCGGGAAAGAAGCACATAGATTGCCGCATCGTCAATATACAAACTAGCCTGTTCCCTAGCCATTTTCCTCCATAATCCTATGAACCTTCATAACAATAAACAGTCAAACTCAGGGTGATTTTCGCCTCTCCCTCCTCATCCGCATCAATCGCCACACTGTTTATGACACCATTAGTGAACGCTTCGCTTAATTTCTCGCACAATTTAAGCAATTGTACCACCGTGCCTTCAGCTTGAATACTTATCCCGAAGCTATCGTAAGCAACGGTTCCTCCCTCCGTCGCCTTCCCCTCCTTGGGAAGCGAGGAGCTAATCTTAGCTATGTCCACATTGGAATCATCGGCAGCTTCAAATATAGCCTCGGTTATCTCCACCGACTCGGTAGGAAGCTGGAATTTCTCATCCAGCTTTGAAAGGTCAGACTGAGCCTTGTTGAGTCTTCCCTGCAGTTCCCCTTTCTGCGCGGTATATTTGACAAAATCCTCGTTAAGCTGGTTCAACTCGCTTTGCAAATCGCGTTGCTCTGCCCTCTGTCCACCGTAAACGCTCACCATCCCCACCAGCA
>CAZYNG010000170.1:0-1979 GCA_964648615.1 uncultured Dehalococcoidales bacterium
AAATCAAACTCCATGGTTGCTTTTAGACTAGCCTCAAGTGTAGTGTTTATCGCTCTCTTGGCTAGCCCCAGGGCTCCAGGTGATTTCATTGCTAACGTTCCTGCCAGATCAAGGGCAGCGGCATCTAAATCCTGAGCCGGGACTACTTTATCTACCATACCCATCTCCAGGGCTTCTTTTGCGCCTATCGGCTCACCGAAGAAAATAAGCTCCTTCGCTTTAGATAAGCCAACCAGTTGGATTAACCGGCACGCCCCACCGGTGTCGGGGACTAAGCCCAGCTGGGTATATGTCATTCCAAGCCGTGCGTTTTTCGAAGCTACGCGGAAGTCACAGGATAAGGCGAGGTCGCATCCTTCTCCCAGGGCATAGCCGTTTATCGCTGCTATTACCGGCTTTTCCAGCCTTTCCACTGTGAAAGTCGCCTGCAGCTTACGCAGAAGCGTGCCAACTTCCAGCATGGCCCCTGTGGCTAGTTGCTCGATATAGTTGATATCCAATCCAGTACAGAATGCCTTGCCTGCACCAGTGATGATCACCACCTTTATTTCATCGTCAACCCTCACATCCTCAGTGGCTGCCCAGAATTCATCAATGATTACGTTATTCAAGGCATTCATAGCCTCGGGGCGGTTCAGGATTATCCTGGCAATTCCCTCCTTTTTCTCAACTACAATGTTTTGCAATTCCGCTATATCTGCCATAGCTAAATTATAGCACAAATGTTGAACAGGTTATCGTTACGTAAGGAGCTTATCGGCAGGAAAGTCGTTGCTTCTAGGAAGCTCTCTTTACCTCATCAACTATCCGGGGCAATATCTCGCCGGTCTTCCCTTGAATCAGGTAATCTGAGACACCTTCATGGGTAAGCGGTGTTGGCTCTGCGTTCAGCTCGATTATTTTCACAGTGGTTCTGTAACCGGTGACATGAAGTCCTGCAGGTAACCTTCTAGAGCGGAATCTTGCCATCAGGGGCAGATTGGCAAAGGGATAGACCACCGCCGATGTTCCACAGATAAGCATCAGGTCGCATTTTAATGCTTCTTTCTCCGACTCCTCTGCGATATCTAAAGGTATTGGCTCTGTAAAGTGGACGATGTCATCTTTTACTGTTCCTCCACACTTTTTACAAAGAGGCGGCAATCCACCCTCATCCCTTAGCTTTTGCAAATCATACTCTTCCAAATCATATCTAGCGTTGCAGGAAACACACCTGAGTTTGAACGCATTGCCATGATAATCCAGCACGCTTTTGCTCCCTGCTGTTTCATGCAAATTATCGATGTTTTGAGTAATCACACACTTCAAAATTCCCATCTTTTCTAATTCAGCCAAAGCGTAATGACCCGGATTTGGTTCCACTTTTCTCAGGTCTCCGAATAAAGAGGGCCTGCTCAATCTCTCTTCCCAATATTCTTTTGGATTCCGCTGGAACTTGCCATAGGTCTGATAAGCTTTTCTTTCCGCCTCAGGCTGTTTGGTCCAGATCCCTTTCGGTCCCCTGAAATCGGGTATCCCTGACTCAGTGGACATGCCTGCGCCGGTTAACGCAATGGCATATTTGCTTTCCACCAGATCCTTCGCGGCGCGGTTAATCAGCTTCTCCATTTAAAGCCAATTCCTTCTATTTCTATTATAAGGTTATCACTAATTTTTGTCCTGGCACCGAGGAATTCCTCGATCAGCCACAGGTTTGTTTCCACATGTTCGGTGATTCTGGGAATGGAATATCGGCTAATTCCCTCGGCTAACCCGGCATAAATTATAACCTGGTCGGCTATATACCTATCAACTGCAGCGCCAGTGTTAATATCCTCTATGAGACCTTGGGCCACATATCTTCCGATGGACTCCGACCTTCTTCCCGGTCTTCCTGCCCTATCTGAGCCGATTATGCTGCCAGAGCTTGTCCTGGCATATATTGCCAGGGCGGCTCCCTCCTGAAGCGAGCTGGTATCGTAAATCTCCTGGATTTCAGC
>CAZYNG010000171.1:0-1977 GCA_964648615.1 uncultured Dehalococcoidales bacterium
ATACCCTTCAATGTCGAGACCATGGCTATCGAAGTCCTGGCAATAACATCTTTAATGAAAGCCTTTATGAAAATCTGCTTGCCATTAACAAAAAGGGTAGTATCGCCCTTAGCCTGAGAGATGAGGTTCTCCTCTATGAAATCAGCTATCGCTGTGGTATCGCTTGGGGGGAATTGGGGCACATCAACATCCAGCGACTCGTCAGTAACGATAGCGGAGAGTATCTCTGCAGGACAAAATAGCTCCTTTCCCAGCTCCTTTCTATGCACCTCAATTTTGGGAGCTTTACCTTTCCTGAACCCCTCGATTAACACAAGGTCAAAGTCAGAACCAATAGTCCGCAGAATTTCCTCGATTTTTGGCTCATGCTCCAGGCTTCTGGTCAATAAAAGCCTGTCAGGTGATACCATCACCACAGTTTCGCTACCTGCCTGAGTGAACCTCCAGCTATCCTTTCCGGGCTTATCAATATCTATTTCCTTCGAGCTATGTTTCACCGTGGCAACTCGGTATCCCCGCTGTTTGAACTCCTGAATCAGACGCTCAATGAGGTTTGTTTTACCACTCCCCGATTTGCCCACAATAGAAACTACAGGAAACATCTTTACTCCTTTAATAGACTTCCTCCCCCCAATCTAACATCTGCACCTCAACTATGTCCCCTTTTTTAACCCGCTTGGTGTTTTCAGGAATAACCGCCAGGCCATTTGCCTTTACCATGGAGGTAAGAATTCCCGAGCCTTGAGGACCGGTAACGCGGGCATAATATTTACCGTTGCGCTTGGCAACAGTCACCCTGGCAAAGAGGCGTCGCATATCGGTATCCACAATATCGTCCTCCATAATCGCCCGGATGGATGGCTTAGCAAGGTTGCTTTTGCCCATCATCCTTAGAATCGCCGGACGGGCAAATTGTTCAAAGGTCACCATCGAGCTAACCGGGTTTCCCGGCAGACCCAGGTGAGAAATTTTTCTGCTTCCCTTTCCAATCATCCCAAAGGCAAGAGGTTTCCCCGGCTTCATACACACCGTCTGTAAGGTAATCTCGCCACACTTTGCCAGAACGTCCTTCACCACATCGTAATCCCCCTTAGATACACCACCGGAGGTGATGAGCATGTCTGAGTCCAGTCCTTCATCAATTTTCTGTTCCAACGACCGAACTGAATCACGCCCTATCCCCAGAATTTTGGCAATGCCACCATATCGCCTGACTTCAGCGGCAATGGTATATGTGTTGCTGTTATAAATCTTTCCCGCAGGCAGCGGCTGGTCAATATCGGTAAGCTCATCACCCGTCGCCAATATAGAAACAACTGGACGGCGAATAACCGCGACGGCAGGATGTCCCAGAGAAGCCAGCACACCTGTTTCTGCGGGACGAAGCACGGTTCCCTTCTTCAACACCAGTGAGCCTTTAGCAATATCCTCTCCCTTCCGACGAACATTCATCCCTTCCCGTACTTCACACAATATACCGATTTGCGATAGATCACGGTGAGACGCTTTCCGTGCAACTTCATCGGTATCTTCGAAAGGCACTACAGCATCAGCACCTTGAGGAAGTGGTGCCCCGGTCATGATGCGAATGGCCGAGCCTCGCTTGACTTCTCCCTTGGGCATAGAGCCGGCAGCAACCTTGCCAGTCACCGATAAAATTTTCGGTGATGCTTCACTAGCACCACGCGTATCCTCAGCCTTCACTGCATAGCCGTCCATGGCGGAATTATCCAGCGGAGGAATATCAATGGTAGAACGAATATCCTCAGCCAGGACTTGACCCAAACAATCCAGTATTGGCTTCGTTTCAGGCTCAAGAACTTCAATACAGGAAAGAATCTTCTGTAACGCTTCTTCCACAGAGACCATGCAACAAATTCCTTACAACTCTGGCTTTTGAAGTAACCTAAGACTTGATTATAGCTTATCTCTATTACCTAAGCTAGCGTTTTCCTCTATCAGGGTATTGGCTCGAGC
>CAZYNG010000172.1:0-1936 GCA_964648615.1 uncultured Dehalococcoidales bacterium
TCGGTGGTGCTGGTTGATTCAGGGAGAAGTTAATCTAACGCTTGTTTCTTTGCACCAATAAAGACATTCTACTTTGCTTTTGTAGCTCATGGTGCTAGAATTTAGCTATGTCGGGGCATTCCAAGTGGTCGCAGATTAAGCGGCAGAAGGGGGTGACTGATGCTCGGCGGGGTCAGTTATTTACCAAGCTTACTCGGGAAATTATAGTTGCGGTAAAGCAAGGTGGGGCAAATCAGGAGGCTAACCTTCAGCTGCGTCTGGCAATACAAAGAGCTCGTGATGGCAATATGCCTTTGGAGAATATCGAGAGGGCCATAAACCGTGCCAGCGGTGGAGGCGAGGCCTCTGAGCTAGTCTCGGTAACGCTTGAGGGTTATGGCCCAAATGGGGTAGCAGTCTTGGTGGAGGCGCTGAGTGATAACCGTAAGAGGGCTATTCAAGAGGTGCGTCGTCTTTTCACGCAACACAATAGCAATTTGGGTGAAAGTGGCTGTGTTTCCTGGCTTTTTGAAAATAAAGGCGTGATTATGGTGGAAAGCGATGGCTCTGAGGCCGAGGAAATAGCATTGCAGGCTATCGATGCTGGTGCTGAAGATGTTAAGACCGAAAAAGGTTATCTTGAGATACATACTCAACCACAGGATATGGAAAAAGTAAAAGAAGCCATCAGTGAAGGGCAACATGTAATCTCAGCAGAAATATATTTGGTGCCAAAAACCACAATGCTCCTTGGTGAAAAGGAAGCTACTCAGACTTTAGCCTTTCTTGACCAGCTAGAGGAGTTAGACGATGTGCAGCGTGTTTTCTCTAATATTGATTTTTCTGATGCTACATTAGAGAAACTACGTGCTCAAAGGTAAGGATTATGCGCATCCTTGGCATTGACCCCGGGACGGTGAATCTAGGCTACGGGATAGTGGATGATGGAGAAAAGATGCAGATGGTGAATTGCGGGGTATTAAGCTTTTCACGGAATACTCGTTTGGAGGAAAGACTGCGTTCCGCATACAATGGGTTATCTCAAATCATTGCCAAACATCATCCTGATGAAGTGGCTATTGAGGAACCTTTCGCTGGGCGTAATATCCGTTCGGCATTGGCTATTGGCAGAGCGCAAGCTATAGCTATTTTGGTGGCTGCCAATCAACAATTGCCTGTACGTTTGTATTCACCAACTCAAGTGAAGCAGCAAGTAACAAGCTATGGAAGGAGTGATAAAGAACAAGTACAGGAAATGGTGAGAATGCTTCTGGAACTTGATCAGTCGCCTCAGCCAAGCGACGCTAGTGATGCCTTAGCTGTGGCAATTTGTCATATCCAGCAAAGTCGCCTCAATAAGTGGCTTGCTAACGAAGACTGAGATGATAGCTACTCTGGAAGGAACACTGGAATATTGTGGCATTGATGCGGCTGTCATTAAGGTGGGTGGTGTCGGCGTTCAGGTATATCTTCCCGGTTCGACCTTAAGTCAGCTAGGAGCCCTCGGCGACAGAGTTTCCCTTTATACCCACCTCTATGTAAAAGAGGATAATATCTCCCTTTACGGCTTCACCTCCACTGAGGAGGTAGCTCTGTTCAAGAATCTTATCTCCATTTCAGGAATTGGCCCTAAGGTGGCATTAGCATTGCTCTCTAAACTAAGTGCGGAACAATTAGCTACAGCGATTATCAGCGGTAATGTTGACCTTATTCAGCAAGTACCTGGCATTGGTAAAAAAATGGCAAACCGTCTTGTTGTTGAACTCAGAGATAAGCTGGAGCGGGAGTGGAAAGAAGCTGCTTTGCCTTTAGCCCCAAAGGATAGCGATGCTATAGCTGCCTTAACCAGCCTGGGCTACTCTTTGAGAGAAGCTGCTCAGGTTGTTTCCAGCATCCCCAATTCCTCGGAGCTAAGCTTGGAGGAAAAAGTTAAAACGGCACTCCAGGAACTAGCTGG
>CAZYNG010000173.1:0-1759 GCA_964648615.1 uncultured Dehalococcoidales bacterium
CACATGGTGATAAAGATGATGCCAAGATAGGGAAAGGCGGTCAGCTTATATACCTGCCAGGCCGATTTTGAGCTCTGCGAGCTTAACAGGCGAAGACAGGCAGTAACCAGCAAGATGCCCAGGATATTAGCCACTACCAGGTAGAACAGGTGGAAATGGCCGGCAAAGAAAACAAAGATGGACCCTCCATAAAGGAGAAGGGACAAGCCAAAGAGCAACTTTACCGACTTATTAACCTCCCAGTCCAGGGGAAAGTAACGCAGCCCGGCCTGGCGATAATCATCTCGATAAGCAACCATTACGCTCCATACATGCAATGGAATCCAGACAGCAACCAGAAGGCAGATAGATAGAATTTGAAGGTCAAATACCGGTCTTATGGCAAACCAACCGATGAGCACGGGTACACAGCCTGCGATTATCCCCAGGAAAACTTCCAGAGAGGTTTTCCGCCACAGCGCCGCGGCTATAACCCCAATGACCCCAAACATGAAGCACCAGGGATTAACAACCAAGGCTAAGGCTAGCCCTATAATTATCAAGGCGATAATCAACGGGAGCGATTTTTCCGGGGGGTAAATGCGCCTTGATGGCAACGCCCTGAGACAGGTCCGGCGCATCCTGGCATCAATATCGCGGTCAAGATAATTGGTGAGCCCGTTACATCCCGGTATTCCACAGGCAATAGCGATTGCAGCCAGAATGAATTCCCGAAAAGGAAAAACACCTCCAGCAGCGATAATGCCTCCCGAAGCAATCAGGGCAGCGATAGCGCCCATGAGAAAATGCAACCCCGATTCCCGGGGCTTCAATACCTCAATGTAATTCCAGACAAGTTTTGCCTTGCTGGCAACAACTGAATTCATCGTTGGGATAACTCTTCGAGGACAGCCATGACATCCTGCTGTGAAACATTGGCGCGAATCGCTGTCTCACCTATATCTTCCAGAAGAACCCAGCGGATTTTCTTTGCCCTCGTTTTCTTGTCCACCTCCATAGCCTTAGCTATTTCAGCCAGACCTGTACCGGAAAAAGTAGTGGGCAAACCAAATTTCTGCAACAGCGATTGCTGCCGCTTAACTACATCGGGGGGCAAAATGCCTGACTTCTGGCTGAGTTTGGCTGCTCCCATCATGCCAATAGCCACTGCCTCACCGTGAAGGAAGTGACTGTATTGAGTAGCTGCCTCCAATCCATGGGCAATAGTATGTCCATAATTCAGGATAATGCGCTGTCCCCTTTCCTTCTCATCCTGGCTGACAACCTGTGCTTTCAGGCTTGCACTGCGTATAATCGCTTTGCTGACCACATCCTGCTCCAGCTTTATCAACCTGCCGGCGTTGGACTCCAGCAATTTGAAAAATTCTTTGTCCAGTATCAGCCCGTATTTAACGACTTCAGCCCAGCCCGAGGTTAACTCACGTTTGGGCAGAGTAGCCAGAGTCTGGGTATCAGCTAAAACAAAATTGGGTTGATAGAAAGCGCCAATGAGGTTCTTACCCTCATGATGGTTAACCGCTACTTTGCCTCCGATACTGGCATCAACCATAGCTACCAGGCTGGTAGGCACCTGTACCCATGGAATGCCACGCAAATAAGTGGCAGCCACAAAACCGGCTAAATCGCCAATCATCCCACCACCCAGGGCAATAAGTATATCGTCCCGCTCCACCCGCTTCTTTATTAGAAAGTTATAAATATCTATGGCTGTGTTTATGCTCTTGCTTTCTTCACCCGGCGGTACCACAAATGAGTTAAC
>CAZYNG010000174.1:0-1616 GCA_964648615.1 uncultured Dehalococcoidales bacterium
CCTCCTGATAAAGAGCAATTGGTGGGCTTAATGCCGGAGAGGCTTACGTATAGAGAATTGGACCGGGCAGTGGATGCCACCGGAGAGGGTTTCTTAAGAATGGGTATTCAGAAGGATGACATTATTATCGTTCAGCTTCCCAATTGTTGGGAATTGGCAATGCTCTATTTGGCTATTGGCAGGACTGGAGCCATCATCTGTCCTGTGCCAACACAATGGAGAGAATCAGAATTACGGTATGTTGGTGACCTAACTCAAGCCAGAGCGTTCATTACGGTCGAGGAATTTCATGATTTTAACCATCGAGAAATGGTCGAAAAACTGCGATCAAAGCTTCCCAATTTAAAACACATAATTTACTTACAAGAACTGAGAGAAATGGGGAAAGGAGAGATAACGGGCAAGCTTGATGAGGTAAAAATAGATGCTAACGACATTTTTACGCTTTGCTGGACCGCTGGCACTGAAATCGAGTCCAAGGGATGTCCTATGAGCCATAATAACTGGATTTTTGAAGGTACTAGAGAACTAGAGCAAACGGGGATCAAAAAGGGAGAAATACTACTAACTGCTGGCCCATTGATTAACATTGCTTCATTGGGAACAATATACGTTCCCTGGCTCATGGTGGGTGGTACACTTGTGTTGCATCATCCCTTTCGTCCGGTGATTTGGCTGCGACAAATGATAGAGGAGAGGGTAAACTACACTCTTCTTGTTCCTGCACTGGTAAACGCTATAGCAAAGCACCAGATGGTAGATGAATTTGACCTGAGCGCTGTGAGGGCAATCGGCATAGGTGGAGCACCACCAGCCCTATGGTCCGCTCGGGAATTTGAAAGAAGGTGGAACATGGAAATCGGGAATATCTGGGGGATGAGCGAGGGGCCAGGCATTCATTCTGGACCGCTGGATGCCCCCAGTTTAGGGAAAAGGATAGAGGGATTGCCTCAATACGGTAAGCGAGGGGTAACATGGAAGGCGAAGCTCTTTAGTGAAGGCACTGAAACAAAGCTCGTAGACCCTGAGACTGGCGAGGAGATAACTGAAGTGGGCCGTGTAGGAGAACTACTTTACAAAGGTCCAAATGTAATATCCGGTTACTTCAGGCAGCCCGACTTGACAGAAAAGGCATTTGATAAACAGGGGTTTATTCGCACAGGAGACCTGTTCCGAATAATGGAAGGAAATTTCATTAGTTTTGTTGACAGAAAAAAAGATATCATAATTCGAGGCGGCTTCAATATCAGTTCACTGGAGCTTGAGAGTATCCTTCTTGAACATCCTAAGATTTTGGATGCAGCAGCGGTACCGATGCCTGATGAAAGATTGGGCGAAAAGATCTGTGTTTATGTAGTTCCCAGAGAAGGAGAAAAAGTCACCCTGGGTGAATTAACTTCATTTATGAAGCAAAAGAGTATCGCTATATATAAGCTTCCACAGCGACTTGAGATTACGGAGGAGATACCTAAAGACCGGAGCGGCAAAATCTTGAAAAATATACTGAAGGAAGATATCAGAAATAAATTGGAATCAAAGTGAACCGGTCCGGTTATGCGGCTTGATGCAACATCTGGAGAAATTTCTTGGTAGTCAGGTGCCCTGCTGGCTTTCGA
>CAZYNG010000175.1:0-1537 GCA_964648615.1 uncultured Dehalococcoidales bacterium
ACAGTTGTTTTGCCTGTTATAAGGCAATTCTTAATGGATATGATGTTTCTTATCTCGTAAATTTTATCTCTAAAGAATATAGAAGGGTAAGTTTTCATGGGACAGAAGCTAAACTAATTCAATTGCAGGCTGAGGCGATCGGTATCCCCTTGTTGCAAAAAGAAACTACGTGGAATGGATATGAGCGGGAATTCAAAGATGCAGTGCGAAGTTTAATTCCTGACGGTGTAGAGGGCATGGTTTTTGGCGATATTTATCTCCAGGAGCATAAAGATTGGGTGGAACGTGTTTGCGGAGAGTTGGGGATTGAAGCGATTGAGCCACTCTGGGGTCAAGAGCCAGAAAAAATTCTCCTCGAGTTCATAGATACAGGTTTTGAAGCAATGATAGTTAGTGCTAAAGCTGATTTATTTGATGAGGCATGGATTGGGCACAAGGTGGATAGGGAATTTTTGAGATACCTGCAGGATAGAAATATTGACATTTGTGGGGAAAATGGTGAATATCATACCCTTGTAACCTGTGCTCCAATGTTCAAGGGGAAAATAAAAATAACCAGGAGCAGACCAATTGTGCGGGATGATTACCGGTTTTTGGATACGCTGAAATATTCGTTTGCGCGGATAGAAAGATGACATAATCCAGGCACCAGGTTATCCAAAATCGCATGTATGGAAAATGAAACTACTCGACCTGGTTCTTTAGAAATGATTCAAGCAGAGCAGTACTAATCGCGTATCGTATTGACATGTGCAGTTTTTGGAAGTATAATATCTCTTTCCCTCATTGCTAACTAACTAGTTTTATCCGCTTTTGCTTGTGTGAGGTAGAAATGTGGTTGTATTTCGGACAGGCAAAAAATCTAGTTTATAAGGCGTGCATTTAGGTGAGACTGCGAGGTGTTTATACCCTTGCAGCCTTTTTAGTTTATTAATCGTTGGCAGTGGGGCAGGGCGTACTGTTCACTATGCATTGAATACAGGATAAGGAGGTGAGTAAGTATGGCAATTGAGCGATGGCGTCCCTGGGAAGAGTTCAGGGGAATGGAGAGGATGATGGATGAAATGCTAAGACACCCGTTGGTACCGTGGAGGCGTCCATTAACCTGGTGGAGGGTACCAACCGAGGAACTAGGCTGGATGCCAGGAGTAGAGGTGTATGAGAAAGCAGATAAATTCGTGGTGCGAACTGAGCTTCCCGGGATGAAGAAGGAAGAAATTGATGTCTCTGTAGTTGGAGACACTCTGACCATCAGTGGAGAGCGAAAAGCTGAATCTGAAGTCAAGGAAGAGGATTACCACCGCTGCGAGCTATGCTACGGCAAGTTCTCTCGGTCTGTTGGCTTGCCCGCAGCGGTAAATGCTGCCAAGGTGGATGCTAGCTACGAAGATGGCATCTTAGAGATTACTTTGCCTAAGGTGGAGGCAGCTAAACCAAAGAAGGTCGCGGTCAAAGCTAGAGAGACCAAGGCCAAATGAATCTATTTCGCCCTGCTCCCTGCAAAAGCTCAGGAGGGAAAATGATACGAGAGGTTAAG